>CALZJV010000262.1 GCA_945787595.1 uncultured Desulfobacterales bacterium
CTGAAATTTAAATATATGAATATTTTCAATTGGTTAGGTGACTTGGCAACATAATAGCAGATAGCACCACCGGAGGCTTGAGAGCTGGGGCTGATGATATCATAAGTTTTTTTTTGTCTTTCAAAATTCCAGCTTTGTTGGAGAGTACCTGTAACGTGTCTTTCAGCCGTTATGGGTATTTATATGCACTTAAGCTGCCATTCTGAAAAAAACTTCGAAAGTTCTCCTAAATCCTGAATTCACATCAACAGTCCCCCCAATCGGCTGAAAAAATTGGTTATATGCTCAATAATAAGCTCTGATAAAGACCAGTCACCCTCCTGAGACCGCTGTCCGCAAATCCTTTAGCATTCCCTCTTCATCCATTTCAGCCAGTTTATCAAATAAACGCAGTCCTCGCTTTACATAGCCCTTATCGCTTTTGATTTTTCGGGCTTCAGAATAGGCTTGTTTCGCCTCAGCAAGATGATTGTTGTCTTTTTTGCACAGGGCCAATCCGCACAGTGCTAATCCCTTGGAATTTAGGGGTTCATAATTGTGCTCTGATTTGCCCAAAAGCGTCTCAGCTTCGGTGATTGCGCTTGAGAAAGCTATGCAGGCTTCATCCAGATTCTTTTCCAGCAGATAAATGAGACCCTGCAAATTCCAGATAATATGGTTATTTGGGGGATAATCGTATTGCTGGGCTTCTTTAATGACCTGGTTTGCATCACGTAGGTTGTTTTGGTAGAGAAAGGTCCTGGCTAAAATAGCCCGTGATTCATTTCGGGATTGGTTATCCTCTATCTCATCTGCTATCTGAATGCCTTGATCCAGATGTCCCACGGCCTCATTAAATCTGTCTTCATCCAAGAAAGTCTTGCCCATATTAATCTTAATAAATGCTTCCATCTCGCGATAGCCAATCTCTCTGGCAATCTGAAGTGATTTCTCAAAGGCGTCGACAGCTTGGTGAATTTCATCGAGATCAAAGTATGCCTGGCCCAAATTGCAGATGTGCCTGCATTCACCATTTCTGTCTCCGGTGTCACGGGCAGCCTCCAGCGCCTGCTCAATGAATTGAATGGCGCGTTGGGTTTCACCCAAATTAAAGTTGCAAATGCCCAGATTGCCAAGCAGGATCCCCTCTGTCATTCGGTTCCCCATCTCGCGGCCAATCTTCAGCGCCTGCTCAATGAATTGAATGGCGCGTTGGGTTTCACCCAAATGCAGATAGTTATTGCCCAGATTGCCAAGCGCGGACCCCTCCATAGATCGGTCCTCCTGCTCACGGCTAATCTCCAGCGACTCCTCGTCAGCGGCTACAGCTTTATAGTATTCTCCTATGCTCCGATATGCCATTGCGAGATAGCTAAGGGTCCATGCTTTCAAATTCAGATCGTGAATCTTGCCCTGTAACCGTTCGCACATGGTGGCTCCTAACCTAAAGTGGCCCCATAAAAACAAATAATCAAAATAGATTTCCACCAGGACGCTTGCTGCTGTATTATAGTCTTCCCCTTCAAACCGCAATTCAAATTCAGCCAGTTGCGGAGCTAAATCATCAATGTTTTTCCAATCCTCGCGAGGCAGGCGTATCTCGCTGAAAAATTGTGCGCCTCTATGTAAGAGTACGTACTGGCTAAAAACGTTCTCAGCTTTGAGATCCACAATGAACCTGTCTCCTGGCTCACCTTTCGGGATACGGTTTAAGGCATATTCACGGTCAACTGGGTGGAGGTAATAACGCGACCCTTCTTTGCGGACAAAATGCATATTGACAAGACGATTCAGCACCTTTGAGCTGTCAACTCCGGCCAAATGTTGCTGCAATAGGTAATCCACGGCCACACTTGATACCGGTCGGCCATAGATGGCCAGAGCCTGCATTACCATCTGGGCATCAGGGTTCAATCTGCTGTACGCCTCGCCGACCATTTTTTCCACAACATGTTCTGGAAGGAGTTGTTCGGCGTCTGCTAAAATCTCAGGAAGAGATGTCGCACGGTCTGCAGACAAAATGGCAAAAAGGGCCTCCAGAGCTCTCGGATACCCGTTTGTGCGTTCACGCGCTTCATTTAGCACTTTATCCTGTGCTCCCTTAAGTCCAACTTTGCCATCTTTGTCCATTTCGCGTAAAATGTTTTCGCCATATGGGGATTTCAGACCCTCATCCAAAACCAGAGTTTGCTGGATTGCCGGCTCAACGAGCGCCAGGCTTTTGGGGGCGACACGTGTGGTCAAAATAACCTTTACGGTGTGTCGTTCTGAGGTCAAAAGCGCTTTTAAGGCCTCATTCACTTCCTCATCGTTAATTTCCCGGGTCTTAGAATTGACTTTATCTTCAAAGTTATCGAGCAGCACTACGAACCGTCCCCGCGGGAAAGCGCGCAGCAAAGCTTTCATCTTATCAGCAGTGCTGACCTTGCCGTCTCTATATAAGCCATCCAGTTTTTTGGCAACCTCATCTGGAAGCAGAAGGCAGAGGTCAAAAAAGAGGTTGAGGAAATTAACTTTGCGTGAACCTCTTTCGCTCAGATAAACAATACCATCGATGCTAAGTTCTTGACCACCATTCAGGTCATCATCATTCTCCGGTAAGCTTCCCCCTTCCAATGATTTGAGCAGACGACATACCATGGCCGTTTTGCCAACCCCGGCTCGCCCCACCACCGTCATCAGACGTTCAACATCATTTTTCAGAAAATCTCCCACAAGTTTGGTTTCAACATGACGGTCCTGAAAGTAGGTTGGGACAATGCCCGGTTGAGGGTTAATGAACTTAGTCGTGCTAACTCCGGTTTTTGGTTTCTCCGGCTGACGCTCCCGTTCTATCCCGGTTGATATGCTTTTCTCGACGCGTTTCTTTGCACCTTCCGGATCTTTCACAATCTTTTCTTGATCTGCTATTTGTTGTTTTAGAGTCTCGACTTCGTCTTTGATACGTGTTTGCTGAACTGGATCTTCTGTTCTACGCAAGTCGCGATTAGCATCCGCTAAACGATCCTTAAATGCTTTCAGTTTGCCTTCCGGTGAATACAACCATTGTATATGTTTGCGGAGCTTCGCCAAAGCTGGTTCAAAATTACCTATAAAATCAATATATTGTCGATTTCCCAGTTGAAAAGGCATTTCGGCGTCATCATGTAATAAGATCGGAATAATGGTTTTTTTATACTTCATCGCCCGAGTCCATTCGTTTTTACAACCCGACTCGCTTTCGACGCTGTCACGAGTCATAACGAAAATCAAGCTGTCACAAGTTCGGATGGCTTCTACGATTTGTTCATCCCAATCTTGTGCAGGCTTAATCTCGCGTTTATCCAGCCAAGCTGAAATGGGCGGTGGTCCTTCAACCAATTCATCACAGAGCTTGAGTGCAAAATCCGATGCATCTGCTACTGAGTAACTAATAAAATGATGATTTGACATTTTAAATAAGCCCTTTCATGTCTTAATTCACACATAGTATAGCAAGTGATTATACGGATCTTGATATCATCACAGTATCCGGACTTCGTTTAAAATTGTGATAAGCTCTAAAAATAATCCCAAATTTTTTGGGGGGGTCGGCTACAGATTTCTTGCCAGTATCAAAATAATCCAATAATTTCAGATATGTAAGTGTTATCCAAACGTATTTCCTAACAAAAAAAGCCAAGTCACACTAAAATGGCAACTAGGCTTTATATGTTAAGACAATCGGCATTAGGCCCACCCCCCGCTGGGTTTTGCGTTGTCTTTTATTTATCGACTAAAAAAAATTGAGCTTAATTTATTCCTTTCCGAAATTCTAATTCTAAATCATTACCAAAACTTATGGATTAATGTCAATGGTTTATTAATATAACTGTTTCATACCAATAACAAACCCGGAACCACAATTGCCGGAAATATGTGAACATGAATTAAGATTGATTTAGTTGTGATTAATAAAAAGGGTTTTTTCAGGGGCGTATCGTCACCAGATTGCATGTCGTCGCGCAGGCCCTGCAGGAGTATTGGATTAAGAAACCACGCCACGGGGATTGAATATCCCCAGGTCACATCAAAATTGAATTGCTTGTTTATGCCCGCTCGGTTGACTGTAACTAAATTGTAACCATTGAAACCAAAAAAGGCCAAACAGAACCAAACGAAACCAAAGATAGAATTTTTTTTATCAGTCAATTCAAATACTTAAAATAACAGCATAAACTGAATTTCCCATGAATTGGACTGAAAATCCACGTGTCTGCAGCTTGTGCGCCTTAGGCGCATTCGATCTCCAGAGGCGATTAAAATTCTGTCCCTCGGCACCATTTATAGAAAAGCTCTGGCGAGATTTCTCCAGAGATTTTTTATTGCAAAACAGATTAGGTTTTGAAGCCGCCGATCTCTGGTCCCGGGACGTCCTTGGTATTGTGGAGACTCTTTGGGTTGATAAAGTACTACATAATTTGGCAGTTGAAATTTGGTTTAGCCTTGGAAGAAGGAACTTGAGCTTGGTAGACTGCACAAGCTTCACTATTATGCGGCATGACAAGATAGAAAATATTTAAGGATCTAAATAAACCGTTTAAAGAGACTTAACGGATCAACCGAGGAACGAACCCAGCGTTTTACAAACCGTGGTCGTTCAGTCGTCCAACTCTTCAAAAAACTCTTTCTCGGCACCGCATTTAGGGCAGCACCAATCATCGGGCAAGTCTTCGAAAGGCGTGCCCGGGGGAATGTTGCGCTCGTAATCGCCCACTTCGGGATCGTACGTGTATTTAGCACAGGGGCTTTCATATCGGGATGTTTCATTGGTGGCCATCGTTTACCTCCGTTAATACAAGTGGTGGATGCAGATTGTCCAAGTGTTAACCGAATCTATATCAATAGCGGCCGTTTGTCGAGGCCAAAGGACGTTTTTTTCGTTCCGATCCTATCCCTCGGTACCATCATAAAATCCGAAGGTAATTTCAGTGGACGTTGCTGGAAATATAAACTATATATTAGGAAAGTAAGATATACTGCATGCCTGAATGCCTAATCTGAAGCGCTTATTAATGACGATTAGGAATTTGAATAAGCAGCCAAACGTCCAGTTGGATGTTGCACATTTAGCTAAAAGAAAATTGAGGGTGAGTTGATCATGAACGGTGCGGGTTTATTAATGTTCGGCGCTGCGTTGCTGTTAGTCGTATACATGCTGCTGGCAAAACGTTCTCGCTTTTTACCTTTTCTCCCATTTGGTTTTCTGATTGCATATTTTGCCCTTCGAGCAACCTATAAATTTATCGGCCATTTGCCGATCATCGCAGAATTTGACAAATGGGTCGGTGTAGCATCTGCCGTTATTTTGGCATGGGCCGTTATCCGCCTGACCTTTGCCCTCCTGATCGAGTTGCCTCTAAAATATTGGAAACAGATTGAGATTCCTAATATAACTAAAGATTTCATTCTTCTAATCTGCTATGCAATCCTGTTTTTCATTGTTTTGCGAACCCGCGGGGATGTTAACCTGGCGGGCCTAATTACGACCTCCGCTGCTTTGACGGTTGTAATTGGTCTGGCTGCCCAAACCACTTTGGGTAATTTTTTCTCCGGATTGGTCTTGCAGATGGAACATCCTTTCAGCATCGGTGATTGGATCACATATGGTTCTCATACGGGTCGGGTGGTAGGGATCACCTGGAAGTCGACCCGTATCATCACGCGCGACAACGTCTTGATTTACCTGCCCAACAATGAACTGTCCAACGGTATCCTGGTAAACTACTCCAAGCCTGATGGTCGAGTGGTTTGCCGGTTGAGCATAGGATTGGAATACGGGGCACCGCCCAACCAAGTAAGACAGGTGATTCTCGGTGTTTTGAAACAGCATTCCAAGGTTTTGAGCAAGCCGCGACCTCAGATTCGGCTAAACAGCTTCGACGATTTCTCCATCAATTACGAGATCCGCTTTTGGTATAATAACTATGTCAACGATCCCCAGATCAAAGCTGATATTAACGACCAACTCTGGTATGCCCTAAGACGCCATGGTATCAGCATTCCTTTTCCCATCAGGGACACCCAGCATGCCCACATTGAGCGACGTTACAAACTTCAGAAGCGCAAGCAGCTTTCTTTGCAGATTGAAGATATGTTGGAGAATGTGCCGCTGTTTGAGGCTTTACCTTGCCAAGATCGGCAAAAGATTGCTGAGGAAGCCACCATTTTAGATTTCGGTGCCGGGGAACTCATTGTTCGGCAAGACGCCCCCGGTGATTCGCTCTATATTATATTAAACGGTGCCTGTGAAGTGCAGTTGGAGCGAAAAGGGCGTGAAACGAAAAAAGTGGCCACTATCGATAAAGGCGATTTTTTTGGTGAAATGAGCCTTCTCACCGGAGAAGCCCGCAGCGCGACGGTCAAGGCCTTGGAATATGCGACCGTGATACGGGTGGATAAAACGCTTTTTGCCACATTTTTGGCATCTAATCCGGACATCTGTGAGAAGTTGGGGGAAGTTATGGCACAACGTCAACTGGACCTTTCTCAGGAAGCCAATAAGACAGGGGACAAATTGACCAACCAAGTAAATCTTATTTCCAGGATTAAGGCTTTTTTCGGCATAAAATGATGAGCCAATAACACTTGTCGTGACAATTTTCATGTTTTAGTTGAAACGCTTTATCATTATTCGGACCTCGTTGAATAGTTTACTGGTTGAAGGGTTGATTAAGTAAATTATAGTCATAATTTTAGAATGTTACGATGATTAAAACATGAAGTGTCCAATTATTTTGTAAATATGGGATACATCCATATTTACAACCACTTAACCAATCAACTAATCAACCAATCAACGATATCTGTTATTACTAAAAGATTCAATTCGCTTTACTTTGAGGAGGGGGATCAGAACTATGCCCAAATTGAAATCTGTTTTAATCATATCCTTACTTACTACCCTGACAGGTTTGACGGTATTGGCCCTTGAACAAAAAATGATGAGCATCCAGGTAAAAAAGGGTATCGTTCGTTCCCGTCCAACTTTTTTGGGTAAAATTGTGACCCAGCTCAAGTATGGCGACCGGGTTGGGGTGCAAGATATTAAAGGATCATGGTATTTAATTGATAGACCAATTGGAAAAACCGACGGCTGGATTCATTCCTCGGCGCTTTCAATGAAAAAAATCGTACTCAAACCAGGTGCATCAGACGTAGAGCAGACAGCCTCGAGCGATGAAATAACTCTGGCGGGCAAGGGGTTTAACCAGCAAGTTGAAAAGGATTTCAAATCCAAAAATCCACAGGTAGATTTTAGCTGGATTAACAAAATGGAGGAGATGATCGTCGCCCAGAAGCAGATCCAAGTTTTTATAAAAGAAGGAGAATTATCGCCAAAAGGAGAAGAATAATGGATAGATCAGGCAGACGAAAATTCTTAAGTCTTGCTTGCAAATGGGGCATCTGGAGCTTTGGTGCCGCACCGCTGTTATCTGCCTTTTTTAGCGGTTGTAAGACAATCGATACGTTAGCCAAATCCGGGCCCTCCTTTCAAATAGGAGACGTGGTTGTCGATACGAAAGCCATTGCCAAAGAAACCCAAGTGGTAACGAAAAGCTTTGAAGATATCACACCGCAACAAGAATATTATATCGGTCGAACTGTGGGCGCCATGATCCTTCAAAAATATGAGCCCTACAATAACCCAAAGGCTGACCGATACATCAATGTCATGGGACAAATGTTAGCTCAGGCCTCTGATCGTCCGGAGACCTATGGCGGCTACCACTTTTTGATTCAAGACTCAGATGAAATAAACGCTTTCGCCGCTCCAGGAGGGTTTATTTTTATGACTCGAGGAATGCTTCGATGCTGTCCGCACGAAGATGCAGTGGCTGCGGTTGTGGCTCATGAAATCGGCCATGTGCAATATAAGCATGGCCTGCGTGCCATTAAGCAATCCCGTATAACCTCGGCCCTATCTTCTCTGGCCATCAAGGGCACTAAGAAATACGGAGATGAAGATCTTGCAGAATTAACGGAAACTTTTGAAGGATCGATTTCTGATATTACCAAAACGCTAATCGTTAACGGTTACTCTCGATCTTTTGAGAAACAGGCGGACCTGGCAGCCATCAGCATATTACGACGGACAGGATATAACCCCAATGGTCTTGCGACGATGCTGAATCAGATGAGGACTCGATTACAGCCTGGGCGCCTGGATTTCGCCAAAACCCATCCGTCGCCGGACAGCCGCCTTGCTGAAATCCAAAAAACCATCGGCAAATATTCGGCTGTCAAATCACCCCAGGCCAGGCAAACCAGATTCAGCCTGATTGATACCTGGGAGGCCAGATCCTGGGATTGGCGCGTTGCTCTGATGGCGAAGCCGGGTAAGGCTACAAGCAATATTTGTGTGATACTCCTCGATCAGAATAGTCTTGATTGGGGAAAAGAAGTAAATGCGTTAACCTGGCCCTGGCCCAGGGAGGTATTTGGGGCTATCTTAAACTTTTGCAAAAGAAACGGTGCCAAAGCAGTTGCTTTTGATGTCCTGTTTACCGATCCATCCCAGTATGGGGTTGAAGACGATGCCGCTTTTGCCCAGGCTCTTTCTGGTTTCGGCCATGTCGCCTTGGCGACATTTCTCAGCAATCAAAGCGGAAACATTCCAGATTGGCCAGATACCGTACCCCTGCCAAATTTCAAAGTCATCGGTCTGGAGCAATGGCAAAAGAATGCTGCCGGTAAGGTTCGAACCTTCACCAAGTCGTCCATGCCCGTTGAAGAATTGGCACGCCAGGCTGCTGTTTTGTGCAATGTCAGCCTTCAGCCCGATCCTGATGCGATTTTCAGAAAAGTTGATTTGGTAAGCATCTTTGATAACAAAGCTTTGCCTTCACTGGGGTTAGGGGTGTTTCTGGCAGCCAATCCGGGTACCACTTTAGAGTTTAGTCGGCATGATCTGAAGATTGGCGAACGTGAAATTCCCATCGATGCCAATGGAGATACCATTTTACGTTATCGGGGACCTTCCGGTACGCATAGAATATACAGCGCGGCCGCGGTGCTTCAATCTGAAATTCAAATCATAAACGGTGAGCAACCCAATATCCGAGACCCGAATGCCTTCAAGGACAAGTACGTGTTGTTTGGCTATTCAGCGCCGGGCCTCTACGATCTGCGTCCCACCCCCATATCCGGAGTCTATCCAGGGGTGGAAATTTATGCCACCTTGCTCGACAACTTTCTTTCCGGCGATTTCATGCGCCAATTTCCGCCTTTGGTAACTGTTGCGCTTTTGATTTTATTGTCCCTGATCGGTGCAGTCTCGGTTACGTATCTCAGGAGCGTGTCCGGCAGTGTTATCGCCATCGCCGTATTCATTTCAATTCCTGTCTTGCTATCTTTCGGAGCCTATCGACAAGGATACTGGCTGCCATTCGTTGTGCAGGAAATAGCGATTGTGGTGACGATTGGATTGGTCCTAGTCATCAACTTTGCAACCGAGGGCCGCCAAAAACGCTTTATTAAAAATGCCTTCAAACATTTTCTCAGCCCAGCAGTCATTGAACAACTTATTCTACACCCCGAACGGTTAAAACTTGGTGGCGAGCGAAGGGTTCTTTCCATCTTTTTTTCCGATCTGCAGAGCTTTACTTCCATTTCCGAGAATTTGGATCCGGAAGCACTGATCGAACTTTTAAATGAGTATCTTTCAGCGATGACTGATATCATCCACGAAGACCATGCCGTCAAAGCTGTTCGGGCGGCGCTGCGCTGCCAGGCGAAGCTGGCACAAATGCGCCCTGCATTCAGGAAACGAATCGGGACGGATATGCATATGCGCATAGGCATTAATACCGGCAGTGCCGTCGTAGGCAACCTGGGTTCAGACACACGTTTCGACTATACGGTTATCGGAGATGCTGTCAATTTAGCAGCCAGGCTGGAGGGTGCCAACAAACAATTTGGTACGTTCACTATGATCTCTCAGTCAACCTGTGATTTGATCCATAAGCATTTCAAAACGCGGGAATTGGCACGCTTAACGGTTGTGGGGCGCAATGAGCCGGTCACCGTTTATGAACCAATGACGGCTGCTGAATATGAACCCAGGAAGGATGATCTTGATCAGTTTATCCGGGGATTAGATTTATTTTACAAAGGCGACCTGGTACATGGGGAAAGCGTTTTTGCTGAAATTCAAGCCCATGATCCAGCTGCACAGGCTTATGCTCAAAAATGTCAGACACTTTTAAGCACAGAACTTAAAGATTGGCACGGCGTTTGGATAATGAAGACCAAATAAAGCACATCGTATTGTTTGACCCCCACGAAACGCATCAACCCAAGAAATCGGCCTGACGCTGGCCAATGCTTCCCAGCACCTGCAGGTCCTGCGGGCGGCCCGTCTGATAGAAGCGGAGAAAAAGGGCTTTTGTAGTCCTGTTCATCCATAACGATCCCTAGTGGTCTCAGACAGCATCCGCTTTCGGTGGCGATGATCCACTCGGCTATAATCAGGGGCCTACGCTGAAAACTCCCTGACCCCTCATTTAATTAAGTAACTATCAGCCAAAAGCTTCTTCGTCTATTGGCTCGCCGTGATGCCTCCGTCCACATACAGGGTTTGACCGGTCACAAAATCCGAGGCCGGAGAACAAAAAAAGAGAACCGGTCCGACAACATCCTTTGGATCCGCAATGCGACCCAGCGGAATACGATCAAACAATTGTTTTTTAAACTCCGGCTTTTCCATGACATGGCGAATCATTTCGCTATAGACAAACGTCGGTGCCACACCATTAACGGTGATCCCGTGAGGTGCAAGTTCCATGGCGTGCTGCTTGATGAGCATCACCAGTCCGCCCTTAGTGCTGCAGTAGGCCGAGTACCCTCGATAGCGCAGCCCCAGTTTGGCTCTCACCGATAGCAGGTGAACTTGTTTGCCTTTTTGTCCGGCAGCCACCTGGTGTCTGGCAACGGCCTGTGCCAGGAACATGGCGCTTTTGAGATTTGATTGATAGACGTCATCGTAGGCCTCTTCAGTGACATCTATCAAGGGCTCTTCGCGCTGTATGCCGACACAGTTTACCAGGATGTCAACTGCACCGAATTTTTCCACAACAACATCCACTGAATCCTTGATTTCCGGTACAGACTTAACATCCACCGATAAACCCATGGCCTCCATGCCCTGGGCAGTCAGCTGTGATGCCAGCGCCTGGGCCTTTTCCTTGCTTCGACCGGACACGACGACACGAGAACCTCTTAACGCCAGACCCCAGGCAATCGCCTCGCCGATGCCGCCATACCCCCCCGGCACATAAGAAACCTTGCCCTTGACATCGTTGAGATCCGCCAGCTCGCTTGCAAAATCTATGGTCGGAGTAATTTTATCCATTTATTCTTCCTTTTGTTGGGCGACTCAATCCATATGCAGCCCGCCGTTAATATCGATAATCTCACCCGTGATGAAGCCGGATAACGGCGACACCAAAAAGCCAACAGCATGCGCCACTTCTTCTGCTTCGCAAAATCGACCTAGCGGAATCTGGCTCAACAATTGTTGCTGCTGTTCGGCTGAAAGGAATTCGGTCACCATAGGGGTTTTGATGTAGGCAGGGGAAATGCCGTTTACCGTAATGCCGAATGGGGCGCATTCCCGGGCCAAAGAAAAAGTCAACGACGCCAGAGCGCCTTTTGATGATGTATAGGCCGTGCCGGCCGTCAACCCTCCGGTTTTCATGGCCAGAGAACAAATATTGATGATGCGTCCCCACTCCTGGGTTTTCATGGCAGGCAGCCATTCACGGCTCAAATAAAATGCACCGTCCAGGTTGACCGCCATGACTCGCCGCCACTCTTTCGCGGTGGTTTCAACCGCTTTATTGTTGGAAAGGATCCCGGCATTGTTAACGAGCACGGAGATATCACCGCAGTCGTGACGAATTCTCCTGCAACTTTTGGCTACATCTTCGGGATTGCTGACATCCAGAACCAATGGATGGGCATGATCACCGATTTCTTCAGCAAGCTTCTCCAGGACCGCTGCTTCTAAATCCACTAAAACAACCCGGTAACCTTTATTAACCAACAGCCTGGCGACAGCCCGGCCGAGCGTACCAGCGGCGCCGGTCACCATGGCGTGTTTGATTGCATCCTCCATCGTTTTAACCTATTCAGAGATTTCACTATATTTCATTTTGCTTATTTTATTCCAGATAGGCTCCCGGGTGTCTCAATATGGCCGGCCGGGTTGTAAAGAGTTGGTTCACGAACCTGGTCGATCTACTGAATCCGCGAGGCCGTTCGCCATGGATCGGCATTGGGACCCATTTGCATTTTGAGTGTTTCCGTTGCCGCATTCAACTTCTCCAGAACATCCACCGACAATACGAGCTCTGCAGCCTTGGCATTCATGATGATTTGATCCGGGTGCCGTGCACCGGCCAAAACCGCCGTAATGCCCGGTTGCCGAAGTACCCAGGCCAAAGCGACGTGGGTCATGGGCGCTTCAATATCATCACAAATCGTTTGAATTTTAGCGATGGCTTCGAAAATCGCTTCTTCATAACCATCTTCGTCGTGGACAGTACCTGACCGATGTTTCGAGTAAAATCTTTGTCTGGCCCGTTCATCATCAACATCCTCCGGCGAGTTAAATTTGCCGGTTAGAAGCCCTTGTGCCAGAGGGCTGTATGCCAGCACGGCGACATCGGAGGCGATGCTTTTCTGCAGTATTTCATACTCCAGGGCTCGAAACAACAAACTGTAGGCCATCTGATTCGTAATGACGTTACCAGCAGCCAAAGCCTTTTCAAGATCTTTGACACCGAAATTACTAACACCGACACCTCGGATCTTACCATCTCTCTTCAGCTTATCCATAGCCTCCAGGGTTACCTCTACCGGCACATCCCTGTTGGGCCAATGGATCTGGTATAGATCGATATAATCGGTCTGCAGACGCTTTAAACTGCCCTCACAAGCTGCAACAACCTTATCTTTGGTCAAATTGTCAACCCACACCTTGGTGGCTATCATTACCTTATCACGTAGACCCCGCAGAACTTTGCCGACGAGCTCTTCCGAATAACCGTCACTGTAAAATTCTGCTGTGTCGAACAGATTAATCCCCAAATCCACGGCCGTTGTAATCGTTTTGATGGATTCTTTTTCATCCTGCTCGCCCCAGGTATATCCCCCTCCAATACCCCAACATCCCATAACGATGGCCGATACATCTTTATCCGTGGTTCCTAATTTATTGTATTGCATTGCACCTCCGGTATATCGAAAAATGTGTTCCTGATCCAATTCATCGAGCCCGTCTGCAAAACCACATATTTTTGTTCCAATCGCTTTTAGTAATTCGACATCATGTAAGACGTCATTGGCACAGGTTTTACAATGAATGGAATTTCAGGGTGCAGGTTAACATCACTAATGACTTAAGAAACTAAATAGTTTCCATCCATAAATGGTCTTTTTGCCCAATCTCGGCGTCAATCGGCGCGATTGTTTGTGCGACCTAGCCAGCTACGTCTCCGCACAACCGCTTGATTTCCTTGACCTTGGACAAAAATCCGCATTTCTGGATTGGAAACTCCATCAGGTGCCCATCTATGGTAATAGCCATTTATGGATGGGCACTAAATAAGGAAAAACACAAATTTTCCTATTTGTCAATATATTTATTCCTTATAAAAATAAGAATGAAAATATATAATATTTAGAGTATATTATATTAAAAATTTATTTTTCCTTAAGAGAAAAATAGCGAGTTTCGGGGTGCCTGTCTTGATGGATCGGCTTTTTGATTTCAGACGCGGATTGATACAAATATAAAGTATCTTTTTTGGATTTAAAAATAGAAGTTGATTTCGATAAGTGATGGCAGAGTCAGGCTGATTTTTTGCCGGACTTTCCATTTAGTAGGATTATGATGAATGAGGATAACGCAATCCTTTTGACGCGGCTAATTAGTTTCCATCCATAAATGGTCTTTTTGCCCAATCTCGGCGTCAATCGGCGCGTTTGTTTGTGCGACGTAGCCAGCTACGTCTCCGCACAAACGC
>CALZJV010000263.1 GCA_945787595.1 uncultured Desulfobacterales bacterium
GCTCCGGAGCGGATCCGCAACATACCTCATCGGATCGGGTATCCACAAAAAGCGGTTGAAGCCCTCTTTGCATTTCCGATGAACTGGAGCAATCATCGTTCGAGCAGCAACCATTTTTTGGGCGGATTAAATCACTCATTTTTCTCTAACCTTAGAACCACTTCTGCGTTATGAGAGCATATGGCGCCTATTTATTACGATTCTCACTGCCGGCGAATATTTTAAACGGAACGCGTATCGCATCGGCAGTCTCGCTGACCGCGGCATATCCGGCAGCGGTCATGACTGCATTGCTGGCAGGAAAAACAGTCTTTACACGGCTTTTTTTTGAGGCGCCTATCGGATTCTTGCGGAACAAATACTTTGCCCTTTAATCCGGGTACTGTAACAAAGGCCATACTCGTCCTCCAACGCAGCGGGGTCAGGCCCGTCGTCGCTGGCATTTCATACTGTCATAGTGATATTTATACTTTCGCATCTATAGTTAATCGGCCGGCCACTGTCAATGCTGAATATCAAGATCTCTTTGCCGGCGGCCGAAAACACAAAGCCTGAAACCAATTATATAAATTCTCAAGTATGCCGCTGATCATGATGCACTCTAATCCAAAGGGAAGATAGCCGCCGTAACCCAACAGCGGCATTTCGAAGATTAGAAATCGATTAACCAGAGGCACACTATACTCCCATTTTGCCAAGCTGAAATAGTTCCACATTTCCCAGAACCAGCCGCAAACCAACGCGGCCAATGCCGCTGCAACCGCAGCGCGCCAGTCACCTGCTGCCATCACCGAGAAAATATGAGGTTCTTTCATGAATGTCTGCAAACTTACAAGGATCAGAAGGGGAGATACCCACAACAGAGGAAATAAATAATTGGGCCAGATACCGATTCCGGTCAGTCCGACGGCAGACAGCAGCAGTACATATGCTGCCGCTCTTCGGGGATTGGGCAATCTGATGGGATGGATGTCACCATATCCCCGCTTTATCCAATTTGCAGATTGCAGCCATTGTTTGGTGCTCAACACGGCGGGCAGCACAGTGCTAAAGGGCAAGGTTGCATACCAGAAATAGGCCTGGGGACTGAACTCAACTCCTGTGTAATACCAGTTTTGAACAAAGCGGTTGAGGTACTCGAAAAACCACCAGAAAGCGGCACTCGCCGGGAAAAGCAACAGGAAAAATCCCGGCCGGTCAGTCATCAGGCTGTATCCGGTTCGGCGGACACACAACGCATTGACCACTATGATATAAGAAAACCACAATGGGCTGAAGGTATGGGGCTGATACGGAATAAACCAGGAAAATCGGGTCCAGGCCAAAATCCAGGCAACAGCGCCGGTGGCTATGCCAATCCATCCCCACCGGGGAAACGGTTTGGGGATAAAAGCAACGGCTTTATGCGGCCCCTTTATATTCGCCTGGAGGCCTTGGATGGCCAATGGAAGAACAACTGCCAGAATAATAAAAGATAAAACGACGAAAGCAGGCCATGAAAACTGCGCATGGTCAACATACCGCGTTTGGGGAGGAAATTCCAAATAGCGGTCCACCGCATGGCCGGCCAGATATATTCCCGCTAAAGGCAAACCCAGCAGCATTGCCCCAAGGATAACAAATTTTAACAATAGACGAATAGCATCCTTAATTTTTGGCAAGTTCAGACCTTGTAATCCATTGCTGAAAAATGGCATTAACCCATTTAATATAAAGCGATTGCACCACAATTGGACAATCAAGATACTGTTTACTGGATGCTGGATGCTGGAAAAAGGAATCGCTCGCGCAGCGCAGATGCTTGCGCCGCGTGTCGCTCTTCTTCTATTTGTAAAATCGACAGAATACCTCGCTAATCGGGTATCCAGAATCCAGCATCTGGGTCGATTACTGGTGTAGCGTTTTTGTCCAAATAATGATTACAGAATGATGTTGTCCGAGTCCCTCAAGCATCTGTTAGGATGCCACATTCTCAAGTTCCGGGGGTAATTCACAGGTCTCGGAAGCTTTGCGGGTTTCGATATAGTGGGCGGCAGCCAGAGCAGCTGTGCAGCCATCGGCCGCAGACAAAACAATTTGGCGGGCATATTTTTCCCGCAGATCGCCGATGACGTAAATACCGGGTAAATTCGTTTCGCACCTGCTATCCGTAACCACATACCCATTGGCATTCATGTTCGTGCCGGCCGGAACCAGTTTGTTGTTGGGATCGAATCCGATAAAAATAAAAACACCGTCGGTGGCAAGCTCGCGTTGCACACCGGTCTGGGTGTCCTTTAGATCCACCGCCCGGACACCATTGTCGTCTGCTTTGATGGCGGTGGGCACCGAATTCCAGAGAATCTCAATATTGCAGTCGGCCATGACCCGCTGCTGCAACAGCGCACCTGCCCTCAAGGCATCCCGTCTGTGGACGATATAAACCCGCTTTGCCAGTTTGGCCAGGTAGAGAGACTCTTCGGCTGCGGTGTCGCCGCCGCCGATCACCACGACGGTCTTATCGCGAAAGAAAAATCCGTCACATACTGCGCAGTAGGAGACGCCTTTGCCATACAACTCTTCTTCCCCGGGGATACCAATTTTGCGGGGATTTCCGCCGGTTGCCAGAATGATCGCGTGGGACCGCAGCACACTGCCATCGGCGAATTGAACCGAGTGAAAATCCAGACCCGGTTCTAATCCCATCACTTCGTCCGAACGTATTTCCAAACCGTAGGACTGGGCGTGCAGTGAAAATTTCATGGCCAGTTCAGCGCCGCCAATGTGCTCATCTCCGGGCCAGTTTTCCACAGAATCGGAGTTGTTTATCTGGCCGCCGGGCGCACCCATTTCTATGAGAGTCGTTTTTAAAGCCGCTCGCATTGCATAAATACCGGCGGACAGACCGCCCGGACCGCCCCCAACAATAATCAAATCATACATTTCAGATTCGGTCATGCTTCGCCTCCTTTTATCAGTACATGCAAATAAGATGATTTTGGCTAAATATAATGACCGAAATCGTGGTAAACAACCTTGCAGATGAAAATAAATTCGAACTTTTAGGGACAATAATTGATCTGTACGTCTTGATCCTGCCCTCGATCATTGAAATAAAAATGTCTTTAGTTTAAACTTTATATTCTTTTTTGTGACCTGGTGTCTCAGTGGCTGAACGTTTACAGTAAATTAAATCCAATTATTTCTCATGGACGACTGTCAATTTCGCAAACTTCTTGAGTACCTTGATTATTCCTGGTCGGGTTATCGCAAGGTCAGAAAAGGGGTTAAAAAACGTATTCAGCGGCATATGCAGCAACTCTATTGTCGCGATATATCAGCTTATCTTATGATTTTGGAAAGGCAACCCGCCAGACGACAGGAATGTGAATTGCTGATGACCGTTTCCATCAGCCGTTTTTTTCGCGATCGCCTGCTCTGGGAGATGCTTGAAAAGCGGTGGCTGCCGCATATTATAGCCGGGAAACCGTTAGAAATGAGAGTCTGGTCGGCAGGTTGTGGCTGTGGTCAGGAACCTTACAGCTTTAAGATCGTCTGGGAGCATTTAAAAAAACATTTTGAAGTTTTGCCGCGGCTGGTGGTAATGGCCACGGACAGACATCCCCGATATTTGGAGCACGCCCTGAGCGGGGTTTACAGCCTCAGCAGCTTGAAAGAGGTTACGGTTGAAGACCGTGCCGCTTTTTTTGAAAGCCGCCAGGGTGCGAAACAGTTTGTGATCAGAGATGAACTTAAAAGCGATATCCACTGGAAAATCCACCATGTGTTGACCGACACGCCCGTTACGGATTTTAACCTCATCTTTTTACGTAACAATGTCCTGACCTATTGCCGACAAGAGGCCCGAAAGAAAGCAGTCATCAGCGTTCTAAATTCTATGACACCCGGCGGGCTGTTCATCATTGGATGCCACGAAACCCTGCCGTTTAAAACAGACCGGCTCATTTCGATGGACAGTTTCCCCTATGTGTTTTACAGAAAGCCGTAAGGTGCACAGATGTTTTCACTGAAATCGTTTTATAAAGAGTACGAAACCGAAGCCACCGAAGTGGTGGTGAACGATCGTAAATTCGAAATACTGCTACCGAAATTTCTGACTGGACTTATCAACACCCATGATGTTTTCCATGAATTTCCCCTGTGGGCCAAAATCTGGCATGCCTCATGGGCTCTGGCCGACTATCTCGCCGGAATGCCGGTGGAAGCGAAAAAGAAGTTCCTGGAGCTCGGTGCCGGGGTCGGGTTGGTGAGCATCGCTGCTGCCTCCTTTGGTCATCGCATTACGATGTCCGATCACAATTATGATGCCCTTCAGTTTGCCCGTGCCAATGCCCTTATCAATGAGTGCCCCCAGCTGCCCATCGTCGATTTGGATTGGAATCGTCCACAGTCGCCAGGTCGATTCGACTATATCGTCGCGTCCGAAGTGACCTATAAGAAAGAATATTGTGAACCCCTGGTGAAACTTCTTAAAGACTGCCTAAAACCAGATGGTGAAGTGATTCTGGCCGCGGAAATGAGAAAATCCAGCATGGATTTCTATAAAGCATTGGAAACCGGATTTGACATCCGTGTGCAAAAGAAGGTTCTGCGATCCGACAACGAGGAAATCAAAATTTATCTTTTCCGCATGACCTTGAAAAGGTAAGCCGGGTTTCTAATATGATGATTTCGAAATAGCATCACATAAAACATTAATTCGGCAGCGCTCTACTTGTTTACTCGCTAGAGAGAACTGAAAACAAATCCGCAAATTACTTTGGGCCAAAAGTGGGTGGATTTTTGAGGCAAGGTGCAACCGCTGCCGCACACGGTTTTCACTTCGTCGATTAAAACATCGTTGGTAATCAGCGCCAATTGCGCATCTTCTTTGACCACTTTGGTCAAGCAGGCACCAAAACTTCTTTCATATTCGATACATTCCGACGTGTTTTGATCTTCGCCTTTTATTCCCAGGATTTCCTGAATAATAAAAAAATGCAGCACCGTCAGATCCAGGGATTTGATTTCGGGCGGAAAATTCCATTTGAGGGTGTGATGGGTATCGGGTTTCAAGTGTACTTGAAAAGCATTTTCCCGAAAGATTAATCCGAAGGTCCATTGTTTGCCGGCAATGATTTCGGTCATGTGGTCCGGATTGGATATCGGTTTGACAATGAAATATTTGTCAAGTTTTTTTAAAATGGAGCCTTCATTAAAGTTAGCCAGATTTTTGATAAGCCGATGGGTCGGTAAAATCTTTAGATTCCTTGACTCGGTGTTGGTCAGCCACATTAAATGATAGTTGTACCTTTCTTTTCCTGTGTGAGCCGCGTTGGCGGCTCTCTGTTGTTGCATGTAAGCAAGCGATCCGGCATAGCGGTGATGACCGTCAGCCAGAATCACCTGCTTTTCATCCATCAGGTTCACAAAGCGATCGATGATCTCCGCGTCACGAATGACACTCAATACATCGCGTGTGCCCTGATAGTCCTCCGCCTCGCAGATGGGGTGCCGCATGCTTTCATCCATGTGTTTTTCGAGTTCAAAGTTCTCATCGGTATATAAACCGTGGGTTGGGCTCACATTCAAGCGGGTAGCAGCCAGCAATTCAATCTGCTCATTGACCGATTTGGGCATGGTGTTTTCATGCCTTAAAATGATTTTTTCTTTCCATTCATAAATTCTTATTTTGCAGATGAATCCTTTGCGGCAATATTGTTGGGAATCTCCGGCCATCCTGAAATACTGGTAATAGGCGTAAATGCCGGGATCGGTATCTCGCTGGATACATCCGAATTTTTTCCATTTTTTCAGTAGGTTGCCGGCATTCTCTGCGGGACGATCTCCGGAGGGAATTGACAGGTGGATACTGTTGTAAGGATTTTCGTAAAGGACTGACTTCTGTTTCTCTGTGGCTACATCGAAAAGCGGCGAGGTCAATTCACCGATGTTTTTTGCCAGTTCTTTATTGTATCTCCAGGCCCTAAAAGGGATGATTTCCGCCATTTTTAGCTAAATTTCCCAGAAAAAGGTTAGATTGAATAGATCGAGTTACAGACGTTCATGTATTTGCGAATCAAAGCACTTAGTAGCATATTTTTTGTCTTATTTACACTTTGAATTAGCCGGTTAAATTTTTTTTATCGGATAATTGCTGCTTCTTTTTCAAGAATGTAGTAAAATTACCGATATAGGGTGTAATGGTCTGAATCTGGGTATTTAGAAGTATAAAATTGTCATAAAGGATATTCGGTATTGTCAATCAAAGATAGGGCATCACATAAGAGCAGCAAGATATGGATCATCTCCGAAGGGCGGTCTTCGGATCTCAATCTCAAAGGAGTGACTGGCGGCAATGTGACCGGTCCTTTCAAGGAATATAAGATTTCGGATATCGGCCGCTATTTGCTGAATCCGCATGCAATTGAGGTTAAAAAGAGGCTGATCGGCGGTGAAGTCCATTACAAGCAGGGAGCCTTAAGAAAAATCAGGAATTCCTTTCGCAAAATCTTGCCTAACACCTCAAAACGTCAGAAAAAGGGTCCGCTTCTATCGCCGAAATTGATCGTTTCGCGCTATAAACTGCGAATCCCCCCCATGAAAGATCCCGATCTGGAGGCACATTTAAATCAATTTTATGGTCTGCTTAGATCCTATGATTCCGTTCCAAAAAAGCTGGCCCTTCTGGATCCACATAAAATATATGAACTTGTTGGAATCTGCGAAGATATCGGCGGGAATTATTCCTATTTGAAATTGAAAGGCAGCATCGAGGAAAAAGTAAAATATTTGGAAAGCTCTTTTTGCAAAGATGTCGGTGTCATTTTAAACAGAGCATATATCGCAGATGGTTTGTTTGAGCTGAGAGGGTATGATTTTGGATCTTATAAACCCGAAAGATCTTACCGGCTTATTTCTTACACCAACAATGGCGATTCAAAGGCATGTGTTTTGACAAATCATAATATAATTGATTTTAAGCTGAGCGATAATAACCTCATCAAACACATGCACCTGCTTGAGCAATCGTTGAGGGCAAACCCCAGTATAAACGAAGCATTTAGCCGGTGTGTCAAAGGACAGGCAACACCGATCAAATTATTTTTTAATAAAAAATTGGAAATCGACTATGCCAAAAATGCGCTTCCTGCCATTTACCAGGACGTATTTAAAACACTGGATGTCGGACTGAATCAAAGGAACCTGATTAAGCCGGTTCTGAACTACCTGCAGGTCGGCGTATCACTGAACTATATCCTTCCGGAAGAGGGGCTGGAAGATCGGATGTACACACACATTTCTGTTTTACATGATTTTAGAGCGCTGGAACCGTTGCGAAAAAATTTACCACAAGTGTATTCAGAGCTTTTAAAGCAAGCGTTTATCACGGAGACTGGCAGGTATTATCTGCTGGATTCCATCAATGGGTATAGCAATGAATAGTGACTACAAAGAAAATGATTACCAGTGGATTAAGGAACTGCTTGATTACCCAATGACTTTGGAAAAACGTCTTGGCGGGTTTTCTGATACATCGCAAATTCAGCTTCCTGAGGATCCTATCGACAGTGTTATTTTCCAGGATCGTGCCAAAAGGGCCATCAGAAAAATTGCCCAGAACAAGGGGCACATTCTCATGGTGGGGCGGCCGGGTACCGGAAAATCCATGCTGGCAAAAATGTTCAAAGAGGTTCTGTCAAAATCCATTGGAGATTATCTCAGGCCAAAAGAGATCATCGTGGCTTATCCGGGCAACGACCGCAACCATATCCGGGTCGCCTATGAAACGCCCGCTAAGATGGATAAAATTATTTTCGGTTGCAATTCAGCCATCGAAATCGCCCGAAGCAGCATGGACGAATTCAATCTTTCCGACCAAATCCAAGCGGCCAGAAAGGTTAAAATCGGTCTGATCGTGGCCACGTGTCTGGCTGCAACAGGCGGGTTTTTTTTCCCGCCGGCTTTTATTGCCGCCGGACTGACCGGCATGGGATCCATTTTCATGTACATGCAGGAAAGCAACCATCGGGCACAGGAAAAAATTCAACGTGAGACCATTACGGGCAACAAAAACGACGTCAAATACCTGCAGGATATGGTCCCTGAAGTCTTATACGATCCGCGCAAAGATAAAGACCTCATGGCCCGAATCTCCGAGCCGAGTGCCAGAAACATGAAAGGTGGATTCCGGCATGATCCCTATCAATCGGGAAACCTCCAGACACCTTCCCACAAGCGGGCCTATCTGGGCGCCCATGCGAAATCTCCGATCATTTATATT
>CALZJV010000264.1 GCA_945787595.1 uncultured Desulfobacterales bacterium
CGGGAACCCTGAACCCCTCAACCTAGGTAAAAGCACTAATTAGTGTTCGAACGGGTATTTAAAACTGTCTGAAATTGTTGCTAAATTTCGCATAAAAGTAAAACGAAGATTTTCCAGTTTTATGCAAAAATAGCTTGCATTCTTAACTCGTTGACGATAGGTATCTTCTTGAATTAACGACAAATACCGATTTCCTACCCGCAAAGTAGAAAAGTCAAAACGAGTCAAACCTGAAAAATCTTCGTGGAGATAATCTATGCGAAAAGTCATCGATTTGCAAATGGAATTTTGGAAAAAAGATATCGCCAACATTGAATTTGATCTTGAATCCCGAGATGAAATTCCCAAGCTGCTGATGGGACTGCAATACATCTATAGTACACTACCCATACGCGAGAAGGTTTTCAACGTCCTAAAACAAATAGTGCCGAAAAAAAGCCATAAAGCCGGCAGGCCCGGCATGGACCTGTGGAAGATACTGGTTTTAGGCACCTTGCGTTTAAATTGCAACTGGGATTTTGACAAAGTCCATGAGATGGCCAACAATCACCATAAATTACGCCAAATGCTTGGCCACCGCGAAACTGATTTTGAATCCAATTACCCCCTGCAGACCATCAAGGATAATATTGCTTTACTGACCCCGCCGATACTAGATGAGATTAATCAAATTGTTGTAAAGGCCGGCCACAGCATTATTACGACAAAAAAAGATCAACAATTACGGGGCAGTTGTGATTCCTTTGTAGTAGAAACAGATGTGCACTACCCGACTGACACCAATCTGCTTTTTGATGCCATGCGCAAAACGATAAGCCTGATTGCAATCGTCTGTTCTGAGATCGGCATTACCGCCTGGCGCCAACATGATCATAATATAAAAAAAGTCAAACGCTTACTGCGTGCTATCCAAAGACTGAAACGTTCCACATCAAAGGATGAAGCTAAAAGGCTAAAAAGAGATCAATTCATTGTTGCCGAACATCAAAATTACATCAATGTATGCCAGGGTTTTGTGTTAAAGGCCAAAGAGACAATTCTGATTTTACGAGAGCTTGGCATCTTATCATTATCCCAGGATTTAAGACTGAGCATTATTGAACAATATATTCGTCATGCCGAACGACAAATCGATCAGATCCGAAGACGAGTTGTTTTAGATGAGAAGATACCGCACGAAGAAAAAGTTTTCTCAATTTTTGAGCCGCATACCGAGTGGATCAGCAAGGGTAAAGCCGGCGTACCGCAAGAGTTAGGCTTGGGTGTTTGCGTGCTCAAAGATCAGTACGGATTCATTCTTTATCACCAGGTATTAGAGCAACAGACCGATGAGAAGGTGGCTGGTGCCATGGTTCAAGGAGCCAAAGATAGATTCGAAAATCTTGCCGGTTGTAGTTTTGATAAAGGTTTTTATAGCCCTGAAAACAAAAAGCAGTTAGCCAATATATTGGATTACGTTGTTCTACCCAAAAAGGGTAGATTATCCGCCAAAGACAAACAATTAGAGCATTCGGAAGAATTTTTTGAATCCCGACGCAAGCATTCAGCAGTTGAATCATCCATCAATGCTTTAGAAAATCATGGGTTGGACCGCTGCCTGGATCACGGTCTTCATGGATTCAAACGATACGTCGCGTTATCAGTACTAGCACGAAATATACAGATAATAGGTCACCTTATTCAGCAAAAAGACCTAAAACAATTAAGACGACGCAAAGCAGCATAAAAGATAACCTCTGCTTCTAAAAAGAGAGCACTTAACGGAGAAGTAGGTCAAAATTTTAAGAAAACACTGGTAAGATTTGATTTGCTATTGGTCTCCGTCATTTTGAATGATACTAATTAAATGATTGAACTTCAGCGAACAGACTGAATCGCAAAACAGCCACTTTTCGTTCAGGCACTAATTAATCTAAAATGTTGCTGCCCCACGCTTTACCCTGCATATTCAGCCAGGATTCTGTTTTTTCCCTTATCAAATTCTTTAAGCGCCATCTCACAGTCAATACAATTATTGCGCTTTTCTTTGTATTCCCCCAGACAAAACGGACAATAATATATAGCGGTTTGATCCTGTTTTTCAGGCGGTGTTGAAATTTCGTCAAGAGAAATTTCACATTTGTCAAGCAGACCTTGCAACAATTCTTTTTTTAATTTCCAAAATTTTAGCCAATCCTGACTGTCAATTTCATTTTCAAAATAATCAATGAGAAAAATTTCTTTTCTGACTAATTCCCTGAAGGCCTCCTGGGGCATAAAATAAGCGGCAAGGGCAAGATAATTAAATCTGAAATATAGATCTCTTGTAAGATAACCCATAACGTGAAGGGCATTAACCGGTGAAAAAATAATCGACAGCAGCGTGTAAGTTCTAAGATCATTATCAAATTTATATCGTTTTTTAACAGTTACGAACGTAACAGCCAGCAATAGAAAATAAACCAAAAATATACATATTACCAATGCCTTGAGATTGATATATTTAGACAGACTTGAGTAAAGAACCGTCGGCAGAATAAAAAAGACAAGCACAAAAAGATAGGAACTAAGAATCTTTATTATCAAAAAAGATTTTGAGTGGAATCTTTCGATTTTCTTTATTGCTTCCAGATCAAAGGAATCTGATAGACACGCTTTTATTTTTTCTTTGCGATCTGATGGTCTTAATATTTTTATTTTATTTATAAATTTTGCATTAAAACGGGCGCTCGCGGATGAGGGGGTTTTAATCGTGTGTGTGTTGTTTAATTTAATATTTTTTCCTTCAACTTCAATTAATGCCAGATCTTCAAACTTTATGAAATTGAAGTCTTCAGCTTTGACTATCCCGCTGTTGGAACAGGCCTCGTCGAACACTGCATAGACTCCATCCGGAGTGCAATGAAACGGAAGATTGTGGGTTATTATTGTTTGGCTGGTTGGTAACAGTCCTGCCAGGCGTAATCCGGGCTTTTTTATATCAAATTTTTTACCGAACCACGAGATTAGAAGCACATGATGTGTTTTTACATATGTTACGCAATCACAGACATACAGTAAAAAAATATAGGGAAATAATACTTCTAAAACATATTTCATAATATTTTTTACTAGCTACCTGATGGATTAGCGTGTTGGGTAGAATCTCCACTGTTATGAGAAGAATGCGATTGATTCTCCAATTGCTCGGGGACATCAACACTTTCTTTCCTGCTAAATAATGATTTGATCTTATTTTTCAGGGCCGCAAAAAAACCAATTGCTGCGATTAAAATAACTTTCCAGGCTTTTGCAAGGACTTTAAACAGGCCGAATTTGGTGGCTGTTGCAGCAGCTCCACCTGCAATGAGGGCCGTCAGACCGTATTTGGCGACCTTATCTCCCTGTACATATTCTGCGTAACTTTTGCCTTGCTTATATGCGATATTGGATACAATTTCATCCAGTTGCGCACGACAGGCGCTTAGGGTCGGAACATCCGTTACCAGAACCGCAGAAATATAGCCGTGACGTCCGAGTATCCTGACGTTATGATTGACAAGCTCAGCGCCATTTTGTTCTGCCAGTAAGGTCCAGGTTAAGTTGTGCGTATTGGCATCGTAATAGGGTTCGTTATGCCAGCTTTTAATGGTTAATGGTGAAAAGCCTTTTTCTTCACGGACCTTATTGGCCTTTTCAGTTCCCGTTTTAATGGCTTTTAAGATCGCATCAGAATCAATGCTGTCTTTTTCATCATCCTTCACATATCCGGTGGGTATATAGTCGAATACAATAAACCAATTTGTGGTCTGGTCATTGGGGGCGATATATGCGATTTCGCTGTTCGTTAGTGGATTGCCCATGTATTCCATTATTTTTTTGGTGTCTTCAGAACCGGCAAATATATAATCTTCGGTAATTGAGAGCTGAGCTAAATTCTTTCCTAAATCGACAACCGCCGGACCAACAACCCATTCCGGCTTTGGTGGTTCGGCCATTCCCGTGCCTGGGAAAAAACTTATCGCGATTACTATCATTACAAAAAAACTAAAATAGCTTTTCTTGTTGCTGCTTTTTGAGTCTCTCATTTGTGTTACCCCTTACTGTGTTTTATTATTATGTTTAAGAATACTATCTGAGAAGCGTTAAATAGGACTCAGCCTTATGGCTTCGACGTGTTCACGCGATCGCCCCTTGTTTTATCGGCTTATTTTATCTTTTCTTTATGATTTATTTTACGGCGCGTATACAACAGAACTTTCATGCATCAAGGTATTTGAAATTTGAAGACATCACAGTTAACAATCTTTCTGTATATCACACAGCAATTTTCATGATAAACAGATCTATACGATCACTGGATGTGAGAAAGAAAAATAGGTAACTTAATGATTCCAAAGAAATTCAAATTGGACGTGTCTTTAGTGACCAAAGGAGTTGTTTATCTCCTAATATCTCTGGTGTTGTTGGGATGCTCTAGCATACCACTGAAAAACGATCCAAATTGGATTGGATACACTCAATCTGGGAAAGCTTCATATTATGCATTGAAGTTTCAGTTTAGAAAAACTGCTAGTGGTGAACGCTTTAATCAACTTTCAAGTACTGCAGCGCACAAAAAACTGCCGTTTGGAACAAAGGTCAAAGTAACAAACGTAAAGAATGGAAAAAGTGTCATAGTAAAAATCAATGATAGAGGGCCTTTCATTAAAGGTAGAATCATCGATCTATCACGTTCGGCGTTCAAAAGTATAGGTAATCTTGATTCTGGTGTTATCAATGTGAAGATCGAGGTGGTTAAATAAAAATTGATTTCGTTTTAGCAACGATTACTATTTCCGGTTGTTATCTTCTGGCCTCCCCCGCTTTAATAAATTGAAACTCAAAGGATTTCTTCGAGGGTTATTTTCCGAACCACGGTTCGTTTTTTAAGTATCTGCACCGGTATATGGATCGCTGCGAGGCACAAAAATTTTGAGGGTTTACCTGAAACGAGAAAGGGGTCAAACGAGAAAGGGGTCAGATCGAAAGCGCCGGTAAAAGCCGGCAAAGAGTAGAGGGTGAAAGTCCTCCGCATGGTAATGGTTAGCGACCAGAGAGGTGCATCGGGGGAGGTGCATCGGGGGGTCGGGCCACGGTAAGTGGTTGATAATTCATAAAAAGAGTTAAAAAACAGGTCGATAATCAAGTTAAAAGCTATGATTTTGGTGGTGAAATAGGCGTTTTAAGAAATACGGGAGGTTGCTTTAATTGGCTAGTTTTCAATCGATGGCAGCAGGGGTGACCATTTTAATCCCTTTCAGATATATGCCAATGGGTATCTCTTTGATATCAGAAGTTTCAGATTGACATAAAACGCTACGATTCTGTTGTATTTGGCTACTCCTTTTCCGTTGAAATCATTGCAAATTCAATCAAAATAGGGTAGGGGAGATTCAAAACCTTCCCAACTCAAGGTGATCGTATCTGACAAACAATGATAATATACAGGTACCCTTGGGGACGCCACTAGAACGAAATGGCCGTCAGAAAACCTGACGGCCTTTTTTTATTGATTTATTTTAGTTTTGCCATATGGTATACGATGCCACATGGCTGCAAGGTTAGTATACCGGGAAAAATACATTTACTCCGATGGTGCTATGCGAGAGATGGTTCCCTGGCAGCTTCCCCACAAGAGTCCTGATAGACCTCATGGATTGAAGTATCGGCTCTATTACGGACTCGGTGATGGAACCAGCCTTGTACGATTTGATAATGAATCAGGTAAAGGCGATCATAAACATGTTGGCAATCAGGAAGAAAGTTATCGTTTTATTGATGTGGAAACATTAGTGGCGGATTTTCTTGCAGAGATTGAAAAAGCAAGGAGAAAATAAATATGAAAAAGCAAATTACCATTGGCGTCGGTGATGCAGCAACGACTGCCAAAGAGTTTATTGATGCATGGAAGCTTGCTGAACGGGGTGAAACGGTTCGAGAAAAACATCGGTTGCACTTCGAAAACCTCGAAATACTTCTTAAGACGCTGACCCCGGGACGTTGGGCATTGCTAAAAAAATTGCATGCGAACGGCCCGATGAGCATACGTGCTTTAGCGAACGATCTGGGGCGTGATTATAAAAACGTACATACGGATGTGCGGCGACTGGAAAATATTGGGTTGATTGGGCGTACAAAAAATGATCGGATTAAAGTTCCTTGGGACATTGTAGAAGCTCGTCTTTTGCTGGCGGCATAATCTGATATGAGTCGAGCGGAGCTTCGCAGCTATAGAAAGCAGAGGAATTAAAAGGTGAAAAAACAGGCACCGAAATTAAAAAGTTGGAGTCGATATTATGATGACCGCAACATACTGGATGAAATCACAGATGAATCTGCCGATTTAATATTAGACGAACACCTGCGTGAGGATATTCTCTCAGGCAATCGTAAAAGGAAACTCAAGAACGTCACAATCAAGATTGACCGCTTCAAGTTAAGTCAATTAAAAAGTTTTCCACCATGAAGTCTACTCCCTACCAAACGCTAATTCGATCTTGGCTTGCAGAGGGAATCAAATCGGAGATGGACTCGGTATTAAAATAGGATCAAGACAGAATCTTACCACTTTATCGTATCGCTCCGCATGGATGGGTTGCGTCTCAGCCCCCCCGAAACTTTTTTCAGATGACTTCAGACAGTCGTTTCAAAGAGTAAACGCCGGTTAATCCCTTTACAGGTTTTGGTTTTTTTTCATTTTTTGAAATAAAGTGATGTTTGAAGCGCATATATGTCTTTGAGACAAATTCTTTAGAGCCGATGACTCCTGAGTCCGTAAAATAGCGCGTGCGGTATCTGAAGCGACCACTTCGGCTGAGGTCAA
The DNA here is from genome assembly GCA_945787595.1 of uncultured Desulfobacterales bacterium. Next base: position 6,824 of record CALZJV010000264.1, read on the forward strand.
ACTCCCGCTTGCGCTCCTTTTCAAGAATCCTGTCGCCAATGACCTTGGCCTGCCCTGCCTGCCCCGTAGGTAGGAACTTTCGTACTGGGGTGGAAAGCACTTGTGACAGCGAAGCGTATTTCTCTGGGGTTTTGCCTTTCTCCGGCCGATTCACAGCCCCGGCTTCATACACAAATCGGCGATACCTTCTGTAAACGATATTGCTTGTCGGACCAAATTAACTCTTCGAAAATTATGAAAAATATTATTTAAATATATTGACATTTACTGCTTTCCCCTTTAGGCTCGACCTAATCTTAAGCCGTTTCAATTGTGGTCATGCTCGGGCGGTCATCCCGAATGACACGTAAAGACGAATTTCCAACAACCCGTCACACCGGAAAAATCAGAGACAAATAAAGCAGTCCTGAGCAGCCCGAGATGTTGCAGTATTAGACCAACGCGGGGTGAGAATGAAAGGAAAACGCTGGCAACCTTGGATCTTGCTTTCCCCATCGTTGAGTGCCATCTTCTTCTTTATGGTGGTTCCCATCGGTTTTATCATCGTCTACAGTTTCTGGATTCGGGCTTCCACCGGAGCCGACATCCCGGCCTTCCAACTGGGCAACTACAAAAAGTTCTTTGAGGACTTCTTTTATTCCGGGATGCTTTTGCGAACTCTTCGTATTTCATTGGAAACCGTTCTGCTTTGCGTCGTGTTCGGATATATTCCGGCCTATTTTTTCTATCAAACCCGGACGAAGTTCAAATTCCTGCTGATGCTGCTGCTCATGCTGCCTTTCTGGATCAGCTATATTATCCGGACGCTGAGCTGGATCAACATACTGGGCGAATCCGGCCTGATAAACCACATCCTCATCTTATCAGGGATACTGTCGACCCCTTTGGACATCCTTTACAACGAAACATCGGTCATCCTGGGATTGGTCCAATATATGCTGCCGTTCATGATCTTGAATATCTACGTCAGCCTGGAAGGCATCGACAAGAGCTTGACCGAAGCCGCCATGAGTCTGGGATGTACCGAATGGCAGGCTTTCAGGGAAGTCATCCTGCCGCTTAGCCTGCCCGGGGTGAGCGCCGGTTGTCTGCTGGTATTCGTGCTATCGGCCGGGACTTACATCACCCCGCTGATACTGGGCGGTCCGGGTAATGAAATGATTGCCAATCTAATCTACAACCGGGTCATCGGAACCCTGGATTGGCCGTTCGGCTCGGCCATCAGTGTGCTGCTCATCGGCCTGCTGGGCATCATCGTCTTTACCTACAACAAATATCTCGGTATCAACCAAATTTTCAAGAACCTGGGGGGAAGGACGGATTGAGATGAAGATCTCCGGTTGGTCACTGATACGCCTGTTTACCCTCTTTGTCTATATCACCATGTTCGCACCCATCGTGGTGGTCATCATTCTCTCGTTCAAC
>CALZJV010000265.1 GCA_945787595.1 uncultured Desulfobacterales bacterium
AGGGAGTGTTGGGATGAATAAAACGCAAAGCAATCTGGTAATTCAGCGATTTGAATCGACAACGGGTAAGAACCAGTATCTGCTCATGAGCGCAGGTGAAGCCGCTGTTATCGATGTTTCAGAATCATATGATGAAATATACAAAATCCTCGACAATATGGAAATTGGACTCAGATACCTGCTTGTTACCCATGCGCATAGGCTCCACCTCGAGGCGTTGCCTGAGCTGAAAAGGAAATATGGCGGGACTTTCTGCCTTCACGAGTACGAATATGAGCTTCTTAAAGAATCAGAGAGCAACCTGGAACCGGATCGGTTCTTGAAAGATAAAGAGCTACTGCACCTGGGGGACATCGAAATTGAAGTGCTTTTGACTGCCGGTCACACCAAAGGGCACGTCTGTTTTTATGTCAAAAAGTTCGATGCCCTTTTCAGCGGCAGCTCTTTTTTGAAGCGTGGGTATGGCAAAATTTGGGGCCCGAAGAGCATGTCGTTGATGCTCTTTAGCCTCAAGCGTCTCAGTTACAATATTCCCCCGGAAACAACAATTTATACCGGAAGCGGGGATTTGACGACCATGGGAAACGAAGGCTGGATCCAGTGCCTAAGGTCTGCGTGAGAGCATCATGCTAACGCCAGAGCAAGAAACCTACATTTTAACCCATGCCTATGTCCCAGAGCACATTGTCAAGTTGATGATAAGTGTTTCCGGAGGGGAACCCTTTCTCATCGATGACTACTTTTGTTGCTGCAAGGACGATTGGGTTATCTTCATCGGGTATCCTCTTCAACATGAGTTTGTTTTAGACAAATTCGAAGTGGTCCTAGAGACAGTCAAAAAAAAATTCGGAGCTGGGCGCATATCCCTCATTGCGCCAGAACTTCCACGGCGGTTGGGCGAACGCTGTCGGGAAAAAGATAGCGACACCTATTATACGCTGAATACTTGGCATCCGGTCATAGGCAGTGCGGTAAAGCGTAATCTAAGAAAGGCCGGACAGTCGTTAACCGTTGAGCGTGCTGTTTATATGGGAGATGCCCATCATCAGCTGATGCAGGAATTTATTGAAAGAGCCTCTCCACCTTTGCGGGTGAAGGAACTTTTTTTCAAAATGCCAGATTATCTTGCATCGGCTCGTGATGCATTTGTTTTAAATGCTTGGGATATAAAACAGACATTAGCAGCGTTTTACCTGGTCGATCTTGCGGCCCGGAATTTTGCGAGTTATATTATCGGGTGTTATTCAAAACACAATTATGTTCTCGGAGCGTCCGATCTGCTGTTGTCTGAGCTGGTCAAAATGAGTTCAGAGTATGGCAAGGACTACATACACTTGGGGCTGGGGGTTAACAGCGGCATTCGGCGGTTCAAGGAAAAGTGGGGGGCAAAACCCACACTCAGTTATAAGATGTGTGAACTGGTTCAAAAAAAACCGTTGATTTTGGAATTCGTCAGGGCCATTCAGAAATTGAAGATTGAAGATTGAAGATTGAAGATTGAAGATTTGTGGATGCCGCTCGCGCAGCGCAGGCGCTTGTGTCGCGTGTCGCTCTACCATTTTTATGCTCTTATTGTCCTTACTCAGAGGGTCAATTTCACCGCCCATTCGCTACGCTCATTAGAGGCGCAAAGGACGCAAAGAATTTTTTTCTATTCCTTTTCGCTGAGAGGGCGAAAAGAAATAAACTTCAGCCCTTACGGGCAGGATAAGCCATATATAATTTGCGGAAGGCATGCTGGTTTTCATTTGCCGGCGGCTCAGCGGCAAACGAAAAATAAAAATTCACTCTGCGCCCTCTGCGACTCTGCGGTGAATATATTGACAAATTGGCAGCAAAAATTACATCGTTACAACCGGAACAAATACCTCTTTTTTTAAAATTGTTCCGCCGAAGGCGAACCTTAAATATTCAATATTCAATCGAAAATCTTCAATAAATTTGGGTATCATGTTTTTCAGACGATCCAATGAAAAAGAACTGAAAATGATCTGGGAAGTGGTAAAAAACCACAAAAGATCATATCTTGTCGGTACCGCTCACTTTTTCCCATATAGTTTTAAAACTTCGCTTCAAAGTTGCCTGGAAAACGCCGATACGGTCATGTTTGAAGGTCCGCTGGACCCGGACAACATGGCCGAAGTCGTCAACCGCGGCATCGACAACCAAAGCAGTTATCATATTTTTGATGACCTGGACCGACAAAGTATAACTAGAATCACTCATGAACTTGCACCGCAATGCCGTGGTAGAAATACATTTTTTATACTCAATCTCCGCAAATTCAAAGTAGAAAATCCGCTGTACGAAATGGTGAAGGGAATGAAACCCTGGCTGGCCTTTTTTACCATCTGGTCCAATTATCTGAAAAAAAACGGTTGGGAATACTCGGTTGATTTAGAAGGGTACACCCTGGCCGAGGGCCTCGGCAAAAAAACCGTTTTTCTGGAAACCATCGAAGAGCAGATAAACGTTCTTGAAAATCTTGCCCATGATCGGATCATCGATTTTTTGAAGCGTGTTGACCAATGGCATGAGTTGGCTCAGGACTATGTAAGGTGCTATTTGGCCGGCGATCTGGAACAAATAAAATCAAAAGGGCTCAGGTTTCCAAGCCGCCATCACACCGTCATCGACCATCGGGACAAGATCTTTTATGAGAGAATGCTCGAATATTTAGACCAGGGTAATGCCACTGTCTTCGTCGGCGCTCCTCACGTGCCCGGCGTGAGCAAATTGTTGCGTGAGGAGGGCTATCAGATTAAGGGTCCAGGACTTCCGGCGCTCAGGAGGTTGTGAAAAAGTTGTTGCAGTCATATCTTTCAGATAGAAACAAACGAAATGGGATTATTAATTAATAAAAATTATATCCACCTGTTTTTAACGACGCCCCTTGTTTTGATTATAGAACCGAAACGAAAAACCGCTCAAAATAGTATAAGGTTCTCATTAAACGCTTCCTAACCTCCTTGCTTCCCAGCCTCTCAGCCTCGTTTTTTTCCCAATTCCGCATTCATATTACGCCTTGATAATCAGATACGTCAGATATCCAAAATAACAGAATAAGAGAATGAATCCGTCCCGGCGATTTACGCTAAAATCTTTTCTCATCATCAACCAGGGTAAAAAACTGGTAAACATCATCACCAGATAATCGATCCACAAACCGCTTTCGAAAAAGCCGCCGGGAATTGGAATGGGCCGCACCATGGAAGCGACACCCAACACACTCATGATGTTAAATACATTGCTGCCTACCAGATTGCCGATACTGATATCCATTTCCCCTCGCATGGCCGCCACCACTGATGTCGCCAGTTCCGGCAGAGAAGTTCCAAAGGCAACGATGGTCAAACCGATAAATTTTTCACTAACCCCCAGGATTGTCATGATTTTTACCGCGTTATCGACAACAATTTGGGCACCTCCGACAACACCGGCAATGCCGATCACAATCAGTAAAATCTGTTTGGGTCTGGAAGCAACAAAACCGATTTCTTGCAATTCGGATTCAATATCGGACGTCCCGGCAGTTTCTTTTTTTGCCAGGTAGTAGTTAAGAAATGTATATATAATGATTCCGGCAAAAAGCGTTGTGCCTTCGATACGGCCCAGGTTCGAATTGAGGGTCAACAGTAAAAGGTATACCGATATGGCCAGCATGATCGGTATGTCGCGTCTGACCACCGAAGGATCGCTTTTAATCGGATTGAATATTGCCGACAAACCCAGCACAAGGGCAATGTTACAGATATTGCTGCCGACGACGTTTCCCACCGCGATCATGCTTTTTCCCTGGATGGAGGAAATCAGGCTGACCACCAGCTCAGGGGCCGATGTGCCGAAGGCGACCACGGTTAAACCGATGACAATCGGTGTTACCCCCAGACTGCGTGCCAGACTGGACGATCCTTTTACCAGCCATTCAGCCCCGAAATAAAGCAATGCAAAACCGATCAGACAAAACAGGATGAGTGCGTACAGCGGCATGTGAAAATTCTCCTTTCGAACCTTACGGTTCACAGACAGAAAAAATGAGATGCCCAGCTTCGGGGTCAAATTCTTAGAATTATGAAGTCATCCAATAGCAGACTTGCACGGCAAATTCACTAATAAAAATAATTTTCCTTGCTTTTTCATACTGTTATTTTATAATTAAATAACACTCTTGAATAGAGGAGACGCATTCCAATTCAAAATGAGTTGAATGTATCAGTTGAAAGGCGGCCAATTGCTCAGTATTCTCAACCGTCAAAGGAGCTGGCAGTTTTTCTAGTCTCATAGTCAACTGAAAAGGTTTTTCTATTATAAACTATTTTTTAATTTAAATGTAAGGAGGCAATTCTTATGGCTAACGGAAATGATAGGACACCCGCTTTGCAAAACGAAGACTGGTGGGCCTGTTTCATTGGCTGGTTCATTTTGCTCATAGCCATCCTCGGGGTTCATGAAGTTGCGGCTGGAAAGTGGGCGGTGTCCATCCTGCCGGCGGCGCCCAAACTGGGTAAATGGACCGAATTATCGGCAGTCTTTCCCAAAGGCTTTGGCGCCACTATTGGGACCGGACTCCTTATGTGGGCTTTTATGTGTGTATTGACCTTAATTGCCGGCTATTTTTTAAAATTTGATCTCAAGAGATACATCCCCGGTTTCCTGATAATCTTCATCATCGCATTTATCTCCATGGTGATCGCCAAGCAGGCGTTTATCAGCAAGTGGGGAATTTCGTACGTTCTCTTTGCCCTGGCAATTGGTCTGATTATCAGCAATGTCTTTAAGGTGCCCAAAATCCTCAAAGCGGGCGGCCAGACCGAGTTTTTTGTCAAGATCGGTCTGGTCTGTATGGGTGCCACGATCATGTTCTCCGTTGTTTTAAAAGCCGGTGTTTTTGGTGTGGCCCAGGCGCTGCTTGTGGCAACCACCGTCTGGTTTGGAACCTATTTTATCTGTCGGAAGTTTAAAGTATCCGAACGTTTCAGCAGCATCATTGCCACGGCCAATGCCATCTGCGGCGTATCCGCCAGTATCGCCGCGGGCGGTGCCGTGCAGGGTGATCCCAAAGAAGTCAGTTACATGGTCGCCTGGGTGCTGGTGTGTGCCGTGGTGCTTATCATCGTGATGCCTCCGCTTGCGGTAATGATGAACCTACCGACCAATATGGCCGGTGCCTGGCTGGGAGGTGTCATTGACAACACCGGAGCGGTGATTGCCGCCGGAGAGGTTCTGCGGGATGCCAAGGGGAATTCCAGCGCAGCAGCGGTAAATGCCGCGGCCGTGGTTAAAATGGCTCAGAACGTGCTCATCGGTATCGTTGCCTTTCTGATGGCGGTGTGGGCCACCATGAGCCTTGAGAAAAAGGAAACCGGTGAAAAACCGTCCTTAATGGAAATCTGGTACCGCTTCCCTAAATTTGTGATCGGGTTTATGGTTGCTTCGCTGGTGGTTTCCTTTCTGGTCGAGCCGGTCTGGGGTGCTAAAGCCGCCAAGGCCGCCGGCAATGCGTGCAAAAGCTACCGCAGCTGGCTGTTTGCGCTTTGCTTTGTGTCTATCGGATTGGAAACCAATTTTAAAGAGCTGGTTTCGGTGGGTGGCGGCCGGCCGGCCATTGCCTACTGGTTGTCCCAGGCGGCCAATGCCGTTTGGACATTGTTTATCGTATGGATTCTGTGGTCCGGAACCTTCTTTACCGCGGCCATTTTACCGGATTAATCAATAAAAACTGGAAGGCGTTCCATAACGGAATGCCTTCCACCTTTCTTTTATCTCCTTATACCACGCCCAATTATTTAAGCGTTCAAAGGTTCAAGGCTCACCGTTCAGGGGTATCTTTCTGCTGGAACGCCTTTTGCTCACAGAGCATCCCTTATTAATGTCGCCTTAATAAACCAAAAGGAAGAGGGAGTATGGATAAATACGACATTATTGAGAATGCGGAGCAGCAATTTGCCAGAGAAGTCACTCTGGGAGTTATCGTTACGCGACCGTTGACGGCATGGCACACCATCATTCCGGGATTTTTTATTATTGATTTTCTGCGGCGTGGCAGCGCCATCAGGCAATACACGAAGCATTTCATGTTTCCCCGCAAACTTGCTATGGATGCGGCTGTGGCTGAGATGCAGGGAGAAAACACAGAATCTGTAAGTTCTGATGTAAAGGACAACGTCCGCACCTGGCTGGAATCGCTGAAATTATATTCTCCGGATCTGGCGCAGGCCCATGCGGTACTGATAGAGATGTTGGCAGCGCACTATCTGAAACTGTTAAACGCTGAAGGCGATACCTTTTATCTTTTGCTAGAACATGCCTATCAACATCGTGATAATTTTAATCAATTTATCGAGACGATTACATCGGCTGAGAATGAAGTGGATCGACAGGTAATCGGACAACTAGGTGGCGAAGAAAAAGTTAAGGATAAAATTTTAGCCGAACAGCAGCAGATTGCCAAAAGAAGGCAGAAGATATTGGAAGAGGTATTCAGGTGATGTGTTCCTCAAATACATTAAAAAGTCTATCAGGATACCTAAATTATAGTTGAGTCTTTGAATATAAAAAATTTCAAGCACCAAATAACAAATAACAAACAATACGATGTCACTTTGTAGAAGAACATTATTAATTCAATCCGAGTTCTCTATAAATATTTCGTACCTATTTAATATTGGAGTTGAATATTGCCGGCCGGTCTCAAAAAAAAATTTGACCTTATATACAACTATGAACGTTTTGTTGGCAACTCGGTAGCTTTGAGGGTTATTCAGTCAAGACCGATCGGGATCTGGGAATTTCTAATTCCAATCGTATTTATTTTACATTTTATGCGCAACAAACAATCCCGGGAACTCTTTATCCAGAATTATATGTTTACCAAACGACTTGCCCTGGATGCAGCCTTCAAAATGCTTAAAAAGGGACTCAGCAGAGAAGATGCCCTATCCGGGATCGAGGATAAGACCCGGGCTTTGCTGACTGCTCCCGAAACTCAGGGAATCTATTCGGAAACCATTCGTCAACAGCAGATGAACGAAATAGACTTACTGTTTGATCACTATCGCAAACTTTTGGGTGCCGAGGGCGAAGATTATTTAGGACTGACGCGCAATGCCTATGGCAGTCGACAAAACTACTCCATTTTCCACGAACAGTTAAAATCAGCCGAAACAAGAGTATCCGACGCTGCCCGCCAGACCTTGGGATCAAAAGCCGACGTTGATGCACTTCTGAGAATTGAGAAAGCCACTGAAGAAATCAGGCTATCTCAAATCGAAAAAATTTTCGATTTTTAGAGCACCGCATTATTCTTATTAACCACGAAATACACGAAACACACGAAATATTAGTAGATTTGAATTTGTAATTTTTAGTGTCTTTAGTGTTTTTCGTGGTGAAATTACTTTTTCCGAACAAAAAGTAACTGCAAAATGCTCAACGATCAGGAACGTCAGTATATCTATCGCCATGCATATCTCCCGGAACACCTCCCCGACTATGTCGGGGCCGTTTCAGGCGCCGAGCCTTTTCTCCATCACAACTATCTTTATTTCCTTGGCAAAAAACATCTTATCTTTAATGGATATCCGCTTGAACCCCACTCGGATCCTGCCGCACGAATTTATGATTTTATCTGCGAGCGCTGCCAACCAACGACGGTGGCTGTAATTGCCTCAGTTATCTGGCTGCCGGCCGAACAATACGAGCAAGAGGCCACTGATAGCTATTATCGCCTGAATTTGCCATTGACGCCAATAGATGCGGCAGTCGCTTACATGCTAAGACGCGCCCGCAGAGATCTTCAGGTGACGCGCGGCAGTTTCGGGAAAGAGCACCAGAAGATAATCAAGGTATTTGTGTCTGAGCATAACTTTAATCGCCGGCAAAAATACCTCTTTAAGCATATTCCTCAATATTTAAAGGCCAGCTCTAGTGCCGTGCTGTTTGAAGCAAGAAGGGAAAAGGAACTCGTGGCATTTAACATTGTAGATTTGGCTGCCGCAGATTATGCATTTTATCTTTTTAGTTTCCGTTCCAGAAAAATAAATGTACCCGGTGCTTCGGATCTGCTTTTTGATGAGATGGTGAATCTGGCTCATACCGCGGGTAAAAAGGCCGTCAACCTTGGGCTGGGGGTCAATGCCGGTATTCGCCGTTTCAAAGAAAAGTGGGGTGGGACGCCTTTCTTGAACTATTGCTCAGTCTTGGTCGATAAAAGAGAAGTTGACCTCGGAAGGCTGGCGAAGAAGTTATA
>CALZJV010000266.1 GCA_945787595.1 uncultured Desulfobacterales bacterium
CAAAATGATCGAAATCTTCGGCACCCGGAAGCAGAAAGACATGTTTTTAAAGAATTTATATACTGCCAAATGGGGCGGCACCATGCTGTTGACCGAATCCCAGGCCGGCTCGGATGTCGGTGCGCTGACGACCACCGCCGTCAAAAATCCCGACGGCACCTATTCCATCACCGGAAATAAAATTTTTATCACCAACGGGGAGCATGATCTGGCGGAAAATATCATTCACCCGGTTTTGGCGCGGATTGAAGGGGACCCCCCGGGAACAAAGGGGATTTCTATTTTTATCGTGCCTAAAATTTGGGTCGACGAAGACGGCAGCCTGGGGGAACCGAATGATGTGGTTTGCACGGGTATAGAAGAAAAAATGGGAATTCACGCCAGCTCGACCTGCTCCATGACCCTGGGCGGCAAAGGCAAATGCCGCGGATTGCTCCTCGGAGAAGAACGCCAGGGCATGAAGATCATGTTCTACATGATGAACGAAGCCCGGCTGGGGGTTGGATTTCAGGCCTTTAATTATGCCTCGACATCTTATTTGTATGCCCTCAACTATGCCAGAGAGCGTGTCCAGGGTCGGGATCTCGAAAGCGGCAAAGATGCCAACGCCCCCCAGGTATCGATCATCCGGCATCCGGATGTACGCCGGATGTTGCTGGGCATGAAAGCCTATGTGGAAGGGATGCGCAGCTTTGTTTATTATGTGGGTCAGTGCCTTGATAAAGAAGCCCTGGCGGCCGACGAAAAGGAAAGAGCATTTTATAAGGGATTCTGTGATTTACTAACACCGCTGGTGAAAGCGTATTGTGCCCAGCGCGGTTTTGATGTCTGCGTAGAGGCTGTCCAGGTTTACGGCGGATACGGCTACATCAAAGAATATCCGGTTGAGCAACTCGTCAGGGACTGCAAGATTACCTCGATATACGAGGGTACCGACGGCATTCAGGCCATGGATCTCCTAGGGCGCAAACTGGGAATGGCGCAAGGCCGGGTTTTCATGAATTTGCTGGGGGAAATCCAAAAGACGATTGCACTGGCAAGGGAAACAAACGGATTGGAAGACATGACCGTCGAAGTTGAGAGGGTCGTCAATCGTCTGGGGGAGGTCGCCCTGCACATCGGCAAAAGCGCCCTGTCACCCCAATTTAAGGTCGCCTTCGCCCATGCCTTCCCGTTTCTGGAAGTCATGGGAGATGCTGTCATGGGCTGGATGCTGTTGTGGCGAACAGCCTTGGCAAAACAGAAGCTTGAGGGCGGGGCCCGGAAAAAGGATGTTGATTTTTACGAAGGTCAAGTCAAAACCGCCGAATTTTTCATTCAAACCATTCTGCCAACCACGATGGGCAAGATGAATGCCATCATCAAGAGCAACGGATCTGCTATAGAAATCTCAGAGGCTGCTTTTGGTGGATGATTCGGCAGGTCAGATTCCAAATATTTGAGGCGTCGGTGAGTTTCTCAAAGCCGACCCGCTGCATGAATAACCGCCACCGAAACCGCATGAACTCGACCCTAAGGCATCGTGATGTATGAACAGTGATCAATATGATAACGGCAGGTTGTGCGCAATGTCGAGGTTGGATGTTCAATAAAAGCCGTAGAGCAAATCTGTTCATCCATAACGATCCCTAATGGTCTCAGACAGCATCCGCTTTCGGTGGCGATCATCCACTTCGCTATAATCAAAGGCTTGCGCAGGAAACTCCCCCGAGCATTTGCATATTTGAACTTTAAAAAGGCTAAAGGTTAACCCGCTTTTGGCTCATTAGAAGCTGTACCTAAGGTAATCGTTTCAATCTGATCGACCACATCAAAATGGTTATCTCTGGTCAGGAGGGTGCCACCCACTTCCATGCTGCTAGCCGCTATCCAGACATCATTGACCGGTATTTTAGTCCCTTTCTTCTGCAACGATAAGTAAATGGCAGCATATTTTCTGGCGACATCTGTATTCACATTTATCACTTCAACATTTAAAATATCTATAAATTGCCGAAGCTTCTTTTCATTAAATGCTTGACGTTTGCCCTTCATGAACCCGAAATGGAGTTCTCCGAGCACAACAGAGGGAAGGTAAATCTGTTCACCATGGGTTGCCATAAGATCCACGGTCTCAGGTACGCCTTCAGCATAGTCGCTGTAAGCATTGGTATCCAGCACGAGTTTCAAGGCCAATCACCTTCATTGATTTGATTAAACACTTCCAAAGATGTTCTCAGCTCCTTTGCCTCTTCAGGAGTCAGCCAGCCTGCCAGCTCTCGAATCATTTTTTTACGGTTTTTTACCAGACCCAGTTTTTCATCAATGGCTTCGACGATAAAGGCAGATTTGGTTTTTCCGGCCCTCTTGGATGCCATTTTAATCATTTTCTCTTTTTCAGGGGTAATTCTCAGACTCAACGGCATATTCAGCTCACCTCCCTTTTAAATGACGTATCGCATTTTTAAAAAAGTATCGCATATTCGATCCAAAGTCAACAAAGAAAGATTTGCCATCTCTGACAAAGTCTTTTACATAAAAGGGCACCCTCTGGGAAGACAAATAAATATTGAAATCATTTATGATAATTCTTTAAGCGCGTCCTGCATCAACTTACCGATGGCCATTTTCTGCGGGCATCGCTTCTCTGCCAATGAATAGTCCAGGCGGGCTATCTTTGCGCGGATGTTTTGCGGAATATCTTTGAATAATGCAATGGCGTGGTAGCGATTACCATAACTGCGGCAGTACATCAGATATCGCATGACATCACCAATGGGCACCTGACCGTTAATCGTCGATTCGCATATTTCGGTGCAACCGGCACAATAATCCGAATGCGTTTCTTGGGCATATTGATGTAGCAGATTGATGTCCCGGGAAGAAAGCTCTGTTCTATTCATGGCGGCAGCCACATTGGCCATTAGAATTGTCATATTTGGCATTTCTGAGCAGATGCTGGCAATGTTCGGATTTTCCCACACCGCCTTGAGCTTGGCCTGGGCATCGGTATAACCGCTTTGGATAAACCGGCCGGCGATCTCGAACTCAGTTTCGGTATTGGTCTGCACCTGACCGCCGCCCTGGGTTTTCATAGCGGTTAAGCCAATACCCGCCTTAGCGCAAGCATCTACCGCACGCTTCATGCGATCCGTATGCATCAAGCGATAATTGTAGGTCATCATAATGCCATCGATCCAGCCGAGCTTGGATGCACCCAACAGGCAGGACGCCATGTTGCTATGGGTGCTAAAACCAAATAGATTGATTTTTCCCGCTGATTTTTGCGTCTCGGCCCATTTGCGGGTATCGTCATTTATATCGCTGATATCACTGACACTATGGACGAAGAAAAGGTCGATAGCGTTTGTTTTCATTCTTTCAAGGGAATTGTTAAGATCTTTTGTCATTCCGCCCAAAGTCCAGGCATGAGACTTGGTGACCAGAAAGATCCTTTTGCGGTCCTCAGGAAATTTGGCGAAGTATTTTCCAATGCCTTTCTCACTGGTTCCGCCCATGTAGGAATGCGCCGTATCCCAATAGGTTACCCCCCATTTGACAGCTTGTCTCAGCAGAAGCGGACTCATGGATGTATTCAAACTACCGCCAAATGAAAGAATGGGCACGTTTATGCCGCTGTTTCCAAAAGGTCGCTTGGGCATCGTCTGTTCTGCTTCTGAAGCCTGGACCGATGGGTTGAAAGGTGTAACGATCGTTCCTGCACCGGTCAATCCAGCGATCTTCAAAAAATCCCTGCGGGACAAATGTAATATTCTTTTAGACATTTTAGTTTCTCCAAAATATTAGGACAATCAGAATTAGAAGGGTTAGAATCTAACCACCGCCGCAATTCGCATCTTGATTTTATTGAGCGAAATTGAGGCGACCAACCACCGTGTATGTTTTATCCTTATGCAGCTCCAGTAGAACCCCTTCGCCGGACGAGACACTAGTATCGGCGATGGCGCCAATGGTCACAAAATGGGTGACAAGGATAATCAATTCACCTTTCACCGGTTGCAGCGAAATAAATTCATTCAAGGCTTGGAGGTTCGGCTCTCGATCCTGGACTTTCTCATAAAATGAATTCAACGCTGCTAACTCCTGAACCGATCCGAGATCGATAAGCTTGGCCGTCTCGAGGCAGCGGCACCACTGGCTGGAATATATCCGGGCTGATTTAACCCCGTTGGCACGCAACCACCTGCCAATGCCCCGTGCCTGGGTTCGGCCGGAATCGTCAAGGTTGCGCTGAGTCGAACAATCGCCGATTTTGAATCTAGCCGGATCGCCGTTTCCAGGTGCCATTGCGTGACGAATCATCAAAATGTGTCCGCCAAATTTCAACCGGTCGATGACTTCAGTCTGATCTGCCGAGGCACCAGCGGCTATCAGAAAGATCAATCCCGTCAGGATGACGTTGATAGAAAAAGATGGACGCATGATCGCTCTCCTTTGTTCTTTGCTTGCATCACTATCGGGCGGCAGTGGCAAGTTTTTCCAGAAAAGGTCCGGCCACCGTATCGAAAATAATGGTGGCCCCTTTGCCGCCGGTGATATCCTTCATTTTGGCGGCCACATCCTCATTGTCGGATACAATTACGTGGTCAGCTCCGGCCTCGAGAAGAAATTTTTTTTTGCTGTCACCGCGTGTCGTAGCAACAGCCATGGCTCCGACAGATTTGACTATCTGAATGGCTGCAAGTCCGACGCTGCTGCTGGCAGCTGTAATCAGCACCGCATCCTCTTTTTTCAATCGGCCGTATTCAACCAGCGCACCGAATGCCGTCATGTACTTCATCCAGATGGCTGCACCTTCGACTGTAGAGAGATTAGCGGGATATCCGGCCACCGCAGAGGCGGGAACGATGGCGGTTTCTCCGTAGACACCATACTTGCCCATGGAAAATGAAGGAATGGTGCTCACGCGATCACCGATTTGAATGTCGCCGACACCCGGTCCTACGGCGTCAATAATGCCGGCGGCTTCGTAACCGAGTCTTGATGGAAATACCGGGGCCTCCAGATACTGTCCTTGCCGGAACATAACCTCAGCACGATTGAGGCCGATGGTCTCCACCTTCAGTCGAACTTCCCCCTTGCCGGGTTCGGAAAGTGGTATATCTTCCAACCTAAGTACGTCGGCTGCTCCTGTCTGATGAAAACGAACGATTTTTGGCATGGTATTCCTTCCATTTGAACAATGGCGGTTAATTGAAATTTAAACAACATGGCCAAATCGAACCTATCCCTATGACAGAAAAGCTAAGTATCAGGCTGCAAATATCAAGCAGGATGCCCCTAAACTACCAGAATAATTTTAATAGGTTTTTACTATCAGAATACCTGACTTTTTCTCCCATTGAATTATCAAGTCGGATGGTAACCTTTACATTTGACAAACTCGTGTCCTGATAATTAGTGCCGGAGGTAAATTATAAAATGGATATATCCCCAATTGGAGCTATCGGAATGTGGGTATTCGTTGGCCATCTTGTAATAGCAAATATGCATTTCAAATTAAATCGGTCCCGGCCCGCTTAATTCAGTGGCGTATGCACATTAGAACTAGCCGGCCAATAGGCTTAAAATGACAACTGCAAACAATCATCGGGTTGCCTTGACCGAGAAAATAGCCTACGCTACGCCCGCCTTTGCCCTGGCGGTGATAGGTATCCCTGTCTATGTGTTTATTCCAAAATTCTATACAGATGTTGTTGGAATCAATATTACCATTTTGGGGTATTTGATGTTCAGCGTTCGCATTTTTGATGCGGTTACTGATCCGGCGATCGGCTATATTTCCGATCAAACCCAATCCCGATTTGGCAGACGACGTCCCTACATTGCGGTGGGGTCTGTACTGGTAGCCATAGCCATGTTTCTTCTGTTCAACCCACCGGCAGCTTCGCCATCATATGAAACGGTTTGGTTCGGTGTTTCCATTTACATGCTGTTTTTATTCTGGACAGCAGTTGTGGTCCCCTTCGAATCTTTGGGTCCGGAAATCACTTTTGACTACCATGAGCGCACCTCACTGTTCGGCCTACGCGACGGATTTCTGATTGCCGGGACCCTGGCAGCGGCAAGTTCGCCTGCTGCCGTTGAATGGTTGTTTAATTTGACCCCGGATGCGGCTGGGGAACGGGCCAAGTTTTTCTGGATTGCCGTCATCTATGCGCCGCTGTTGATTGGAACCTGCTGGTGGTGTGCGCTGACCATACGCGAAAGGCAACCTGTCGCCGCGCCTCAAAGGTTGGGCCTCTGGCGCGGTCTTGGTCAGGTGGCGCACAATCGCCCCTTCCTTATTCTGCTGATCGCTTATACCGTCAGTGCCATTGGAAACAATCTACCGGCGACACTGATTCTCTACTACGTGGAATATGTGCTCCAATCCCAACTGGCCGAGGTTTTCCTGATGTTGTACTTTGTCACCGGGATCATTTTCCTGCCGGCCTGGATTTTCATTTCACGCCGAACCGGAAAAAAAGCCGCTTGGCTGGCCTCTATGGCGATCAATACCGGTGCCTTCGTGGGCGTCTTTTTCCTCGGCCCTGGAGATGTCGTCATTTACGGCATCCTGGTTTTTTTATCCGGTATCGGATTTGGTGCCACCCTGGCAATCCCATCTGCTATTCAGGCGGATGTGATTGATTATGACGAGCTGTTGACCGGTGAAAGACGCGAGGGACAATACATCGGTCTGTGGTCGATTTCAAAAAAATTCGCAGCTGCCGTCGGTATTGGCGCCGGCCTTTCTATCCTGGGCATGGCAGGTTATACACCCAATGCCGAGCAATCGGCCGCGGTACAGATGACCCTGCGAGTGCTGTATGCCCTGGTGCCGTCGCTCTGCAATATCGTGGGCATCACTATCGCCTTGGCCTATCCCATCAGCAGCCGGATTCATAACGATATTCGGAAGGCCATCGCTCAGCGACAGGCCGGACTACCGGTCACCAATCCGCTAAATCCGGCACAAACCCTAAGTTCAAAGTATAGGAACTTCCATTTTGGGGACACGGATGAACACGGATTACCAGGATATTAAAAGCTACAAAAACCAAAAATCTGTGAAAATCTGTGTCCTAATTTAGCTTGAAAAAAACAGTGGAGGAAAACCATGCAAGCCTCAATTTCGATTATGGGCTGGAATCTGGCCGCCGTCGCAGCCATGATGATCACCGGGTGGTTCATGAGTCTCGTCTACAGAAACGTGACGATTGTCGATACTCTCTGGGGACTGGGATTTGTTCTGATTGCCTGGCTGACGTACGCAATGTCGGATGGATATTGGGGGCGCAAATTGCTGATCGCCATACTGGTGACGATGTGGGGGCTGAGATTGAGTCTTTTTCTTTCATGGCGCAACTGGGGCAAAGGTGAGGATCCGCGCTATGGCGGCTGGCGAAAAAAGAGTGGTGACCGGTTCTGGCTCGTGAGTCTTTTTAAGGTGTTTATCCTGCAGGCACTGTTTCTGTGGGTTATTTCCCTTGCCATTCAGATCGGTCAGTTTCGAGTCCATAGGTGACTGGCAGCTGGCGCAGTTTAAATCTAATCCGGCCAGCAAAGGTCGTGTCATGGATCGTGGACTGTGGGCCTATACCCGCCACCCGAATTATTTCGGTGAATTTCTCGTCTGGTGGGGTATTTTTTTAATCACGCTGTCAACGCCCAACAGCTGGTGGACAATCCTCAGTCCAGCCATCGTCACCGCAGTCCTTTTGAAAATGACCGGCATTCCCCTGACCGAAAAAGCGCTGGTAGAAAATCGTCCGGGATACCGCGACTATATCAAACGGACCAGCGCGTTCGTGCCCTGGCGGCCGGCAAAGGAGCAAAAATGAGTTTGCTGATCGATATGGCAGTATACGGATTGCTGCCGGATCGACTGATCCGTTTCGGTATCCGTCAACTCGATAAAAAGCGACGGCTGGAAGAAGATTGCGGCGGTATCATTCAACAACGACAAATCCTTGACATATTAATTTCTAAAATGTACCAAAGTCCCATAGCAATTCAGACGGCGCATCTTCTTGATGGCCTGCGCGGAGCTGTGGGGCTACCGTGATGGCCGGGAATGGATGGTTTCACATTATCTCCTCAAAAAAAAGGTGAATTATGCTAACAAATTTAGATCCGGTATTACTGGCGCGGATTCAATTCGCATTCACGATTACCTTTCACATCGTTTTTCCGGCATTCACGATCGGTCTGGCAAGCTGGTTGGCCGTTGTCGAATGGCGCTTTTTAAAGACCGGCAATGAAATTTATCAACAAATTTACCGCTTGTGGGTGAAAATCTTTGCGGTTACATTTGGCATGGGCGTTGTATCCGGCGTGGTGATGTCATACCAGTTCGGTACCAACTGGTCGGTATTCTCCGACAAGGCTGGGAATGTTATCGGACCTCTGCTCGGCTATGAAGTTTTAACCGCCTTCTTTCTGGAAGCTTCATTTTTGGGCGTGATGCTGTTTGGCTGGAACCGGGTGAGCCGCAAGATGCATTTTGCCTCGACCCTTATTGTGGCCTTTGGGACTTTAATGTCTTCGTTCTGGATTCTAGCGGCCAATAGTTGGATGCAAACACCCCAGGGCTATCGCGTGGGAGAATATGATCTGTTCTACCCGACCGACTGGCTGCAGATTATCTTCAACCCGTCATTCCCATACCGCTTTGCGCACATGGTTGTAGCCGCCTACCTTACCACGGCGTTTGTCGTCGGAGGCATCGGGGCCTACTACCTTTGGCGCAAACAGCATGTCGGGCATGCCAAGGTGATGTTTGGCATGGCCATGATTATGGCCGTATTTGTTGCGCCGCTGCAACCGATCATTGGTGATTTGCACGGACTTAACACCCTTGAACACCAACCGGCCAAAGTAGCCGCCATGGAAGGACTCTGGGAAACCCAGCGCGGGGCGCCCTTAAAATTGTTCGGTTGGCCGGATCAAGAACAGGGAAAAACCAAATATGCGATTGAAATTCCCAAATTGTCCAGTCTGATTCTGACCCATGAGTTGGATGGCGAGGTAAAGGGCTTGAAAGAATGGCCCCCGGATGAGCGTCCGCCGGTAGCCTGGGTTTTCTGGTCATTTCGGACGATGGTCGGTGTCGGGATCTTGATGGTAATCACCGGCGTGATAGCCGCTGTGCTTTATTTTCGCAAGAAATTATTCGATACCCGCTGGTTTCAATTATGGTGCATGGCCTTGACCCCAGCGGGATTTATCGCCGTGATCGCCGGCTGGTTTGTGACTGAAATCGGTCGGCAGCCATACATCGTCTATGAAGTCATGCGAACGTCGGATGCCGTCTCGCCGGTAGTCGGGCCGAATATCGCCCTGTCTCTGCTGGCCTTCATCATTACCTATACCTTCGTATTTGGTGCCGGAAGCTATTATATTTTACGACTGATCGGCAAAGGACCCGTTACCCCGGAAAAAGCTTACGGCGATCACGGCATAAAAGCACCGCCGCTGGTGACGGATATGGGCTCCGAAACAGGAGGAGGCAAACATGTTTAGTTTCGCAAGTTTTCTGGATTTACCGCTCATCTGGTACGGTCTGATTATCACCGCGATGTTTCTATATGTCATTTTGGATGGTTTCGACCTGGGGGTGGGTATTTTGTTTCCCTTTGCGCCTTCGGATACCTGCCGCGATCGCATGATGAACTCGATTGCCCCCTTCTGGGACGGCAACGAGACCTGGCTGGTATTGGGTGGCGGCGGCTTGTTCGCAGCGTTTCCCCTGGCCTATTCGATTGTCATGCCGGCACTTTACATGCCGGTGATCCTCATGCTGCTGGGGCTGGTTTTCCGGGGCGTGGCATTTGAATTTCGGTTCAAAGCGACCGGTAATTCAAGGAAAATTTGGGATTATGCCTTCCACTTTGGTTCGCTGGGCGCCGCCTTCATGCAGGGTGTGATCCTGGGGGGTTTTGTTCAGGGAATAGACGTGGACGGCCGCCATTTTGCCGGCGGTCCGCTTGACTGGCTGAGCGCATTCAGCGTGATGACCGGTCTGGCGCTGGTATGCGGCTATGCCTTGCTGGGTTCTACCTGGTTGATCATGAAAACCGAAGACATGACCCAGGACTGGGCAAACAAATGCGCAGCCTACGTTCTTGCCTTTGTGGCCCTGTTCATGGCACTGGTCAGCCTGAGTATGCCTTTTATAAATACGGATATAAAAAATCTGTGGTTTAGTCTGCCTAATTTTTTCATGCTGTTGCCCATGCCGCTTTTATCAGCCCTCATTGTCGTTCTGCTGTGGCGCGATTTGAAGAAACAGAGGGAACGCAGACCCTTTTTTTTGAGCCTAGGTATTTTTCTGATGAATTATATCGGCCTGGGAATCAGTTTGTGGCCCTGGCTGGTGCCCTATGAAGTCAATTTTTGGCAGGCAGCAGCGGCACCTGAATCCCAATCGCTCTTGCTGGTCGGAACCGTTATCATGCTGCCGATCATACTCACATATACGGGCTACTGCTACTACATTTTTAGAGGAAAAACTTCCCATGAAACCATTTACTAAGAGACAGACGCAATGGGCCTGGTTTGTCGGACTTTGGTGCGGCGGTTTGGCGGCTGTTTTACTGCTGGCCTATCTCATCCGATGGATGATGAAAATACCCTAAACTTAGGTGGTGAAAAGTTACTCTCAAATAGACTCATTGGACTTAAGCTTTGATTTTATTTTTGTTCCGACTTGCAAAAAGGTTTCAGGTGTCAGGTGTCAGGACGAAGGCGCCAGGCAGTTGTGCCTGAAACCTGAAACCATGTACCCGTTGTTTGGAACAAAACCGGGATAAAATTTAGAGGACTTATTAAGGGTAATTTTCACTATCCCAACCCTAACTTAAGGGGAGGTGATGACAGATGGTAAATGATTTGAGCGAAGTTTTGACCAAAATAGGCGAAGAATATAAAGAAAATATTCAGGAGGATTCGCGCTATTACCTTGAAATCAGTATCGCCCAAAAGGCTGCCGAATTGGGCTTTCCGGAAGTAAAAGAGCGTTACAGGAACGTTTACGCGATTGTACCGTTGAAGCAGCCGGTGAATGGAATGAAGGTCCGCGTGGACGGCCGGACCTTCGTCAAATATCATCAGTTTGAATCCGGAATCGTGGTGCCGAACCATGTGGCCGGACAGGTAGATCTGCCCCACCGGGCCTATTTTGCCAAAGACAGCATGATTTGCAACTTTGGGTAGCCGGCGCTCAAAGGCCTTATTTTCTGCAGCGGCAACTACCCAAAGGCAGTGCATGTGTAACATGGTCGTCATTTACCCTGATCTACAGTTGAGTTGACAGAATTGGGAAAGTAAGATAGACCTTCGATGGTCAGAATGGTATCACAGCTTATTAGGAAGCACTTACAGTGTGTATCTGTTGGCGTAGTCATAATATTCCTGTATTTTCGAATTTTATCATTAAAACATTCACACCTAAGCAAAGCTAAAAAAGTAAAATTATCATCCGACATAGATGTTGTTTCTTGTATATTGCCAACACGCAGGCTGATTCAGAGCGGATACGCTACGTAATTTCCCATATCCAGACGCCGTAACCGCCAAGCCCACGAAGATTTCTTATTCCTGGTTCTTAGTAAAGAAATGGATGACCAACACAGCATTGAAATCTCGGATCCCGTCATCTTTTACGCGGATGAGCAGGACGGATTCTTTCGGACCGTCGCTCAGCGCTCCTTGTCGGGCATATTGATATTCCAGGAAGATGGGGTCGTGTTTACCAATCCCGCTCTCCAGGACATTGTCGGACTCACCGAAGACGAAATTCTGCGGGTAAGCCCTTTTGGTCTTGTGCATCCTGTTGACCGAGATCTGGTGAGGCAAAGGGCTGCGCTTAGGCTGAAAGGGCTGTCGCCGCCGGATGACTATGAATTCCGCATTCTCACTAACGACGGCAAAACCAGATGGGTGCGTCTGCTTGCTACCTCCATAATCTACCAGGGAAAGCCTGCTGTCCTGGCCAACATCCTTGACATCGACGAGCGCAAACGGGCGCGAGAGCTGCAGCGGGAAGCTGACCGGCTGCGCAGCACCCTGCTCGATAGCCTCCCCCACCCGGCCATGCTCATTCGGCGAGATCGCATCATCTTGGCCGCCAACCGCCACGCCCGTGACCTGGACGCCCGAATCGGCGGATTCTGCAGCAGCGAATTCGGCAGGCGGGCATTTTGGCCCAAAGCTTCACCCGAAGTTTCAATAGATCTTCAACCGGAAACAGAAAGCCGGGCTGCTGCCGGAACCATCAAGTGTGAATTCTGCCGGGCCGATCAGGCGCTCGAAAGCGGGGAGCCGCTGAGTATCAGAGCGCTCGAGGCTTTCGGCAGACTGTGGGATGCTTTTTGGATCCCTGTGGACGCAGATGCCTATCTGCACTATGCCATCGACGTGACGGAGCAGCGAAAAATCGAGCAGGAAATCCGCGACAGCGAAGAGCGCTATCGCCTGATCAGTGATACCATGAACGACGGTCTCAGCATTCAGAACCGCGAGGGTGTCATCACCCAGGTCAACCGTCGGCTCTGTGAAATATCCGGTTTCGCCCGTCACGAGCTGATCGGACGCCCGCTGGCCGACCTGTTTGTCAAAAGAGGGGACATGCCCGAGGAGATTAGCACCAACCAGAGCGACCCGGCGAAATTGGATTCGGAGACCTTCATCCATCACAAAGACGGCCGTAAGATAGCGGTCTCCCTGAAAATCGACGCCCTTATCGATGATGACGACAACCACAAGGGCAGTTTCGCCTTTTTCAGCGATATTTCGGAGTTGCGAATGCTGCGTCGCCATGCGCTCACCGCAGATCAGTTTGAGAATATCGTCGGGCGTGAGCTGTCCATGCGCAAACTCTTTGCCGAAATCATCGAGCTTGCAGCCTGCGATTTTCCGGTTCTGATTCAGGGCGAAAGCGGCGTCGGCAAGGAACTCGTGGCCCAGGCCATTCACAGCCAGAGTCACCGCAAGGGTGCCTTGTTCGTTCCGGTCAATTGCGCGGCCCTGCCCGAAGGACTGCTCGAAAGCGAGCTTTTCGGCCACGTCAAAGGCGCCTTCACGGGAGCGATCCGGGATAAGAAAGGACGTTTTGAGCTGGCGCACGGCGGCACCATCTTTCTGGACGAGATCGCCGAATTAAGCCCGGCCATGCAAGTCAAGCTTTTGCGGGTACTGCAGGAAGGCGTCTTCGAGCGGGTAGGCGACCAGCGCACCACCAAAGTGGACGTGCGCATCATCAGCGCCACCAACAAAAACCTGGAGCATGAGATGAATGCCGGACGATTTCGCCAGGATCTTTACTACCGCCTGTGCGTCATACCGATTCTGGTACCCCCGCTGAGAGAACGCAAAAACGATATCTCCCTGCTGGTCGACCACTTCGTCTCCGCCGTTGCCGGACGGGCGACCGGCCGGAAGCCGTCGTTGTCGCCCGCGACCCTGGTCATGCTGATGACCTATGATTGGCCCGGCAACGTCCGGGAGCTGCAAAACGCCATCCAGTTTGCCTATGTCAAAAGCAAGGGCGATGTCATCCAACCGATGCATTTGCCGCCTGCCATCGGTAAACCCTCGTCCAAAATCACCCGCCGGCGCAAACGGCGGCGCAAACTGGATCAAAAGGGCGTGCGAGATGCCCTGCGCCGGACGGGCGGCAATAAGCTACAGGCGGCCAAACTTCTGGGCGTCAACCGCGCCACCCTCTACCGCTTTCTGGCCGAAACCAATGACAAATGAAAAATGCCTGTTTACATTTAAGTACCGCCGCTGCTGAAAAGCGGCCAGTTTAATTAAAAAAAAACTTTGTCGCTTTATGTATAAGAGGTTAACTAAAAAATGAACATCGAACATCGAACATTGAACGTCCAACATCGAATAATGTATTCTGTCAATTTTAAAAAAGATTGAGCAAGACTACTTCGCCAGATTGGCTACGAAGGCCAGGAGTGAATCTACCCTTTGAAATTCGATTTGGCAGAGTCGTTCGACCATCAGTTCACGACTGTAGGGCCTGTCGCAGGCTGCGGTTCTCTTGTTTTAAAATCGATAAAGCGCAGTGTCATCAATATTCGATGTTCGATGTTGGACGTTCGATGTTCGACGTTCAATCTATTAGCTGTTCCTGCTAGGTGTAGTTTCATACGTAACCTTTTTTGCTCCGATAGCGTGTCGCAGTGTCGCATTTGTCGCAGTTAAGTTTAAATGCGACATCTAGGGTTCTCCTTGTTTCCCGCCAATCATTGATTCACGGGCATTTAGCAAGAATTGATTGCAAGTGTCGCGTTTAACGCCTTTCAAATAAGACAGTCCGACGCCATACCCGCCGTTTTCCTTGATCCCCCTAGTTATAATTATTAGTTGTTATTTCAATGGGATGAAATTTCATATCAAAAAAGTATGAAATTGGCATGACGATTGCTTATTAGCTGGATCAGCTTATTTAGGTCTTACCACAGGAGTAGCCATGACACCCGCATGTCGGAAATACTTCTTAGAGGCGATTCAATTGTCGGAAAAGTTTATCAAACTGGCTAATGATGCTCAATCCGACTGCAATGACGATCGGTGCCTAGTGCTTTTCGGCATCATCCTGGATTCTGCCTCCAAGATACGCCTGGAGGCAGAAAAAAAGCTCAAAATACTGGCGGCGGAAACGGCAAAGCATGGTTGAAGGGTGTCGGACGATCGCGCATCGCTCCACATACCAAAGATCAAGAAAATGTGTTGGATATCCTACTAAACGTAGTATTGATCACTCTACCCAATAAAATCATAAAACCCAATAAAAGTCTAAAAAAGGGAGGTAATGCTTACTGTAAGTATCTAAGACGATTAACATTGTAAGTATTTAATCAGTAGCGACGAAAGGAGATAAACATGAAAAAGAAAAAATTTAAGATGACACGAAGACAGGTATTGAAGGTAGGGCTCGCCGGTGGTGCGGGGTTGCTTCTGCCCTGGAGGTTTTTACCGGCAAGGGCCTTCGCGGCTCCAGCAGCCTTGGGGCTGGGGCTGAGCGATCCAAGTTCAAGGTTGCTGTCGGACCGTCGGTGCAGATGACGGGCCTTGTCGATACTACCGGCGGTGTTGCCGGTGCACCAGTGCCAACGCCAGTCTGGGGCTACGGTCTGCCAAGCATAGGCTACACATGGCCGGGACGAACCTTTGAGGTGCAAAGCGGTGTGCCCATCGAGGTAAAGTGGGAAAACAAGCTGCTCGACCCAGTGACTGAGGCGTTCTTGCCCCATTTGCTGCCTGTAGACACCTCGCTGCACTGGGCCTACAGCCTAGCAGGATATGAGCAGTACACCATCGCCAACGCGGGTGTACCCATCGTCAGCCACCTGCACGGCGGCCACTCCGCCTTCCAGTACGACGGCAACCCCGAGTTCTTCTTCAGCCCGGGTTACGGCGTGCGCGGCCCGCAGTGGGTTGAAAAGAAATACATCTATTTGAACGACCAGGGCGCCGGGAACCTCTGGTACCATGACCACGCCCTGGGCATCACCCGGCTCAACGTCTACGCCGGTATGGCGGGCTTCTACTTTGTCCGCGATGACTCCGACACCGGCCAGCCGGGCAACCCGCTAACCCTGCCGGCGTGGCCGTACGAGAAGGCTTACGCTATCCAGGATCGCATGTTCCGGGCCACCGGCGAATTATTCTACCCGGCCTACCCGGGCGATCCGGCCTATGAAGATTTCATTACGGGCGAAGGCGTAACCCTGGGACCCCCGCAGTTTCCTGACAACCCCAATATGGTGCCGGGTTTCAACGGCGGCGGACCCACGGCGCTGGCCGAGTTTTTCGGCGATCACATGGTGGTCAACGGTTTGATCTGGCCTAAAGAGGACGTCGAGCCGCGCAACTATCGGATGCACCTGCTCAACGGCACCGACAGCCGCTTCATGGCGATCAGGTTCCGTGTTGCAGCGTCGCCGACTTCAACCGACCTGATTGACGCGGGCCCGCCGTTGCCCTTCTATGTCGTCGGCAGCGACCAGGGTCTGGCCTCCAGCGCCACCATGACCGACATGCTGTTGTCCGAACCCGGCAGCCGCTACGACATCGTGTTTGACTTCTCCGATCCGACACTGGATGGACAGCGCGTCATCATGGAAAACATCGGTGGCGACGAGCCTTTCGGCGGCGATATCCCCGGGCCGCAGGTCTTCGGTGAGACCGACCGCATCATGGCCTTTGATGTCGTTCTAAACATCCATGATGCCACAACCGCGGCGGGCTTGCCTATTCAACCAGACGTCTTTAATCCTGCCGACATCGGCAATTCGACCATCCCCAACACCAACACCGTAAACCGCACCCGTAAGGTCGCCTTGTTCGAAGGCTCGGACGAGTTCGGGCGGCTGCAGCCGCTGTTGGGCACTGCCGAGTTGGCCACCGACTACCTGGGCAACCCGATTAATTGGCCCGCAACACTGGAATACCAGAACGCTGGTCTCGTTGGCCAGATGCAAGGGTCTATCGCCTGGCATTCTCCCACAACAGAGAACCCGGCGCTGGGTGACACCGAGATCTGGGAGATCTACAACGCCACCGGCGACGCCCACCCCGTGCACCTGCATCTGGTGCACTTCGATGTTCTGGACCGGCGGGAGTTCACGGCAGACGTGATCGACCAACCGGTGGTGCAGCACAATGGCCTTCTCGGCAACGGGTTCCGGCTCGAAAATATCGTACTCGGAGCCGCGGTTCCTCAGCCGGACGGGTACGTCGAGAACGCGCCCAAGGACATGGTCACGGCCCTGCCGGGACAGGTCACCCGTATCAAGGCGACCTTTGACAAGCCCGGCCGCTACGTCTGGCACTGCCACATCCTCTCGCATGAGGACCACGAGATGATGCGCGTGTTGCATGTTGGGCCGGGCGCCTAAGAAGTTGTAGCTACAACCAGAAAAAGGGGCCGTCTTCGGACGGCCCCATTTTGTTACAATGTCTATTAAAATAGTTTAACACCATCTTAAGGAGGTGCTTTATGAGCTATCGAATATTTTCTGCAATAGTAATTGCAGTTTCAATAATCAGCGCCGTTTTAATATCGGGGCCGGCAAGAAGTGGAGAAACAGCGAATGATGGTTTTAAATTGGCTGCATCAGACAGCTATTTCGAAGGTATCCTTGCAATCAAGGAAGGCCATGGTGATATTCTAGTTAGACCTGTAAGTGGAAAGGATAAGAGATTTAAGGTCAAGGAAAGTACGCTTATCACCCGAAATGGGAAACCGGCTGCCTATGATGACTTGCGAGCTCGGGATCAACTCCGTGTACGTTATGATTCGACCCGTGTGGTCATCGAACTTCACGCAACTGGATCATGAGGGGTCCCAACTAATATCTTCTATCGTTAATTTTGCCAAAATAGTAACTCGTTGTTTACATCATAAATTCAAAACAGCTGGCCGTTCGCGTGCGGCCAGCTTTAAACTGAAAGCAAACAGGAGTCATTATTTTTGGACTGGGACATTGGGAGCTTCTTATTATCCTGATCTCTAACATCCCAAGTTTTTTTGTCCTTTTTTGTCCCTGCGCCGATCCAGGTACGAATAAGATTGGGTCGGCGCTTGGCCGCTGGTATCGGTAGGATTCATTTTGCCTATTTAAAAATGCAGAATTTAAGGCCGGCGACCGAATTACTTTAAAACCGGAACACCATTTTTTTTCATCAGTTCAACCGCATCTTTTAACTGTCCCGCCGTACAGTCGTCAACATGGTAGACCTTTTGGCCACCATCCACAAATGTCAATGTGAAGTTTCCTTTATCATCGAAGCGCGCCTGTTGGATATAGTCATCATTGAGCCAGGGCTTGAGGGCCTGCATAAAATCTATGAACCTACATGTTTTCATTTGAATAAGTCCTCCTGTCAGCTGACATTAACAATTAGATAGTACCGATAAGGTAAGTGCAAAACGTGAAATTTAAAGTTTTTTTTTCGATGCGTTGTTTATATAAGTAGGAGGTATGTTACAGGTTTCACCGAAAATGTGGAAGCCACAACATATTGTATAGGGCGCGGCTTAGGAATAATTCTGAAACTTACGAAAGATTCAGACGCTTCGATTTTTTACAACCATTATCTGCCATCTTTTGAAAAAAAATTTGCGGATCTGTAGTTTATCATCAATTGATAAGGTGCGCCCGGTCGTCTACTGTTTATCTTTATCATCAAGGACTTTACGAACTGTTTTTGCCAGATCAGCCTTGACAATCGGCTTATAGGCAAAGGCCTTGATGCCCATTATTGAAGCTGTTTCTTTAGAAATCTTTTTGCTGTAACCTGTACAGAGAATAACCGGAATATCTGGCCGAATCTCCATTAGCTCTAATGTCAGTTTATCCCCGGACATATTCGGCATGGTCATATCGGTGATGACCAGATCAAAATCATTTGGTTTTGATCTGAATAGCTCCAAGGCTTCAACGCTGCTGGTGCGAAAGGTCACCCGATACCCCAACCGTTGCAAAAGCTGGCTGCCCAACTTTGCGATGGGCAATTCATCGTCAACGAACAGGATGCTCTCGGTGCCGGAAGGCGGTTTCTCTTTCTCGTATGGTCGATGATCCTCACTATTTTTGGCTATGGGCAGATAAATCGAAAAAACGGTCCCATGGCCTAATTTGCTGTCAACGGTAATTTTACCGCCATAAGATTCAACAATGCCATGCACCAACGCAAGCCCCATCCCTGTGCCTTCACCGACGCCCTTAGTCGTAAAATACGGCTCAAAAATAGAGTCGATGATATCCGCTGAAATGCCGGGGCCGGTATCCGATACGGTTACCTTCATATAGTTGCCGGATTTAAACCCCGATAGGGGTAGGGGCGATTGACCGTTGTGTTCGGCATCAGTCAACCCGACTTCTAAAGTACCACCATCCTCCTCCATAGCCTGGGCTGCATTGGTGCACAAGTTCATAAACAACTGGTGGACTTGCGACGGATTGCCCATGATAACTGAATGGCCTTCTATGTTTTCCTTGATCTCAATCGTTGTCGGAATCGTCGATCGGATGAGCTTCAGCACCTCCTTGGCGATGGTATCCACCTGGATGGGCTTTCGCTCCTCATCGGACTGGCGTGCAAAAGCCAATATCTGTTTAACCAAATCTCTCGCCCGCATTCCCGCCGTATAAACCTCCTGAAGATTGTTTTCCAATGATGTTCCTTTTGTTGCACCATCAAGGGATAACTCTGTAAACCCTAGTATGGATGATAATATGTTGTTAAAATCATGGGCGATGCCTCCGGCTAAGGTGCCGATGGATTCCATTTTCTGGCCTTGTCGGAGATCTTCCTCAAGCCTGAGTCTCATTTCCTCGGCCTGTTTGCGGCCGGTGATATCTGAAAAGCTGACCAGGCTAGCTATCACGTTGCCCTGTTTATCCTTTAAGGGACTTCCAAAGACTTCCAGGAGAACTCGGTTGCCATCAGGATGAACAATAACCATATCGTCAATAGAGTGTTTTTCGCCAGAAATTCCTCGGACAATCGGCATTTGGTCTTCAGGGTATAGTTCCTCTGTTCCGAGTTTATATGCTTGATATACCTCAGAGAGGTTTGTTTTATCAGCACCATTCATGATACCGCGACCGAGTAACTCCTTAGCGCGCCTATTGGTCAAAAGTGGCTTACCGGTAGGCACCTCCACCATAAACACGCCCACTTGCAGATTGTCGAGGAGCGCGCTCATAAGTCGATTTTGAGATTCAAGATTTTTTTCCGCCTGCTGACGCTCTTTAACTTCATAGTTCAAGTTTGTATTGGTTTCGGTAAGTTCCGAAGTCCTTTCTATGACTCTTTTTTCCAGGTCATTACGGGATTTTTGTAAAGATGCTTCGGCATTTTTGCGTTTGCGAATATTTTGTATCAGAGCAAAAATAACGAGTGTTTGAAAAATTAAAAAAAGAACGGCTGACCAAATTCTATATCTGTACAGATCGTAAAAAGATTGGGGTCTGTTTAAAATAATAGTATTTTCAGGTAGTTGAGAAATAGCGAGACCAATTTTTTTCAGCTGGGGGTAATTAAACATATACTGATTCGGACTCTCCTCAACCAAAGGGATTGATGCAGGTGAATTGCCTTGGAGGATTTGCACAGTAAGGTTAGCAGCTTCTTCACCCTGGGAAAAGCCGCTTGTCACGTATCCACCAAGAATCCCTTCCTCCAGGTAGACATCTTCCATACTTATAATTGTAAAATTACCCGTGCTCACTATGGAGTTGAGCGTACTTTTAAGCGGTATAACAACACCATGTTCATCTTTTATTCCACCGATAGTTGTTAGAAAGATTATACCTTCTTTGTGCAATTGTAGCTGTTTGATAAGATATGAGAGGCTATCATTAGCCAAAATTGCATATTCTTGCTCTGGGAATTGAGATGCAATATCGGCGATGATCGTTTGCGCAATCGCTTGATGTGTGGAAGAGTTATCCCCTAAAACCAATATTTTGCCTGGATTCGGAATAATTCCTTTTAGAAGGGCTAGATTCGGGATAATTTCTTTTTTTTCAAAAACGCCGGTATATTGTTTCCGATCCAAATCATTTTGGACCTCAAGATTGTTTACTCCACAAAAAACAACCGGGACATGCTCGAACAACCTTTCTTTGAATTTCAAAAGGAAACTCAGAGCATTATCGTCGCTACAAAAAATCACATCTGGTGAGTAATGAACATATTTTTGTTTTAGGTAATGATAAAAAAAATCTTGATATCCCTTGTTAAATTCAACCCTTTTTGTATCCAGATATTCAGTGGAAAAATTGATGTTCCCGGATAGGAACCTATTGATTAATGTCTGGGTAAAACCCTTGTTTTCAGAGTTTGTCCATGGGTATTCCTGATGATAAGAATGTAGAATTAAGATATTTTTATTTTGGGCGAATGCAGTCGCAGTTGTGAAAAGATATTCGCAAGAAAGTATTATTAAGAGTCCGCATAGAAGCCGTATATTGTTCTTCATTCTTTTATCATCCGGGTAGATATGTTAGCTGTAAATATTGCAGATATCATTATCGGCGTTTGGCAAATTTAATTATCGTCGGGTCTTCTCCTACGACTGACACTAGTTAGTATGCCGTATCTCTTTCTATAATTGGGCTGAACTTTAAACCGATCGGTTTACCCTAACGTTGCAAAAGCCGGAGGGCTTCAGAGCCAAGGCGTCAAGGGTGAAGTTGTAGTAGTTTACCACGATCCCTTGACAACACAGGATCTGAAACCGTCACGGCATGTTCGCGAACACCGTTGTTTCCGTAGCCCAGGGCATTCCAGTGGGCGGCCTCGGGCTGCCGGCGTCCGTGGGTGTCGGTTGCACGCGCCATAATTGTATACTCCCCCCCGGCTTTAACTTGCCATAAGTACTCCCAGTGACGCCAGGCGTAGGGCTGGTCGAGTCCGATTAACTCGGCCGGCTGCCAGGTGGCGCCTTGGTCGACAGACACTTCTACTTTTTCAATTGCGGCTTCTCCGGCATAGGCGGCACCTCTGACCGGTACTGTGCCGGCGGAAAGGATTTGATCCTTTTCGGGTTCGACGATGATGGATTTGACCTCAATGTCTTTAACCACTTGACCGGAATTGGGAGATTCGCCTTTTTGAAACACACGGTAGACATTGTCCATAAAAAAGCCCTCAAATGGCTTGCCCAGAACGCTGATTTTTTTAAGCCACTTGACACAATTCGCCCCGGTCCAACCTAATGCCAGGGCTCGCAGCGGGTATCCATGTTTGAGCGGCAACGGCTGCCCGTTCATTTCATAGGCCAGCAGCGTTGAAGACATGGCCTTTTCAATCGGAATGCTGCGAATGAATTTAATGCCGGCCGATCCCAACGGTTTTTCAAACCCTTCGAAACTCACGTGGCGGGCATCGTCTTGCAGACCCGCTTTTTCAAGTAAATCCTTCAGCCAGATTCCACCCCAGATGGCATTGCCCACCCCGCCGATGGTCCAGGGGTTACCGGAGGCTTTTTGCGCCAGCAGCGATCGGCTGTTGCCGGAGCATTCCAGCGTGTCGGCTGTCTCCACCTTGGGCAGCCGTCCTAGGTCTTCAAATGTCAGTAAAAGGTTCTTTTTTACCAAACCTTCGACACCCAACCGCCAGTCCGACAGGCTGACGGGCGCTTGCGGGATCTGCCCCTGATTGCGCTTGAAAAAGACATCATTGTCCGTAATCCAGGAGCGCAGGGCCGCATTGGGCGTCTCGGCGTTTAATGGTCTTTCGGTCATCACCCGCATTTTATCATCCATCTTGATGCCTCCCATTTGTACGATGTTAGTTATCAGCCATTCAGAGATTCAGGATTAATATGCTCCATTTTTACCTTAACTGATCGGTTCTAGGTTCTAGGTTCAGGGTTCAAAGGTTTTAACTGTTGGAAACTGTTTACTATTGTAAATCTAATATTAAGATACTTCCCGCTGGATCGCGAGATGGTGAGTGATCTCATCCTTCTCATTGCGAATGGGTGCGATTTTCCATTCCATCATTTAGCTTGAATCTGTTTTTTTATCTTCGTATGTCACAGAATAATTTATTTGGGTGCGATTTTCCATTCCATCATTTAGCTTGAATCTGTTTTTTTATCTTCGTATGTCACAGAATAATTTATTACCCAAGGGCTGGTCGCAAATCATCATAGCGGCTCAAGGGTTTGGCAAATAGCATCTGAACATCACCGATATATCGTTCTGCAAATCCCGCTTCACAGTAACATAAATAGTATTGCCACATCCGAATAAACGTATCAGAATAACCCATTTCCCGAACCTTATCAAGACTGGCAAAAAACCGTTGGCGCCACGCATGCAAGGTTCTGGCATAGTGAGGCGTAATATCCTCCAAATGGATCAACCGCAAATCGGTGTTTTTGGCAATGGCATGGCTGATGGCGGTGATCGAAGGGATACAGCTGCCCGGAAAGATATAGCGCTTGATGAAATCCACCGATCGTTTGTGGCGATCGAATATCTGATCACCGATGGTGATGGCCTGCAGCGCCATCAGGCCGTCATCTTTTAGCAATCGGCTGCAAGTCTGAAAGAAGGTGGGATAAAAATGATGGCCGACGGCCTCGATCATTTCGATAAGGACCAGTTTGTCAAATTTCCCGCTGAGATCGCGGTAGTCCTTCTTTAACAGCGTGATCCGATCTTCCAGCCCCGCTGTTTTGATGCGGTGTTGGGCAAACTGGTGTTGTTCTTCGGAAATGGTGGTGGTTGTCACCTGCACGCCGTAGTCGCGGGCTGCATGCACGGCAAATCCGCCCCAGCCGGTGCCGATTTCCAAAACCCGGTCACCGGCCGCAAATTGCAGTTTGCGGCAAATTCGATCGTATTTTGCTTCTGATGCTTCTCTGAGGGTGCTGTCTTCCCGTTCGAATATCCCGCATGAATAGGTCATGGTTTGATCGAGAAACAGTGCATAAAAATCGTTTCCCAAATCATAGTGGGCCAATATGTTTTTGCGGCTGCCAGCCTTTGTATTCTTCCTGACATAATGATAGAATTTGTAAAACGGCGCCGTCACGCGCGCCA
Organism: uncultured Desulfobacterales bacterium; assembly: GCA_945787595.1. The sequence goes on from CALZJV010000266.1 coordinate 23,571, forward strand.
ACCCTTTTTCCATATCTGAAAAGGCTTTTTGGTTTAAAGCCAAAATTCGCATGACCACCGTTAAGTCATCTGCCGACCACAACCGCTCCATGTAGGCTTCCGCAGCACCAATGCTGCCGCCAAATAAAATGCGGCTATAAAACTGAGAATGATGAACGCTGATTTCAGCCTGTAAAGCCGACGTTTGTGATGCTTCACCGAACGATTTGCGATGATTACTTTCAATGATCATAATCCGGCCGTGCTTCAATTTGCTTAGCAGCGATAAAACGGCTTGGCGCGCGATACGATCCAGTTTCCGTTCTTTAAGCTGGCTGAGATTCGGTGCCTCAGATGGAATAATCAACTCTGTCATTTGTGAGTCCTCTCTGATGGCAATTCTCGCTTTTCTGGATGGGTGAAAAATGGGGCTCTTTTCAGCAGGAGGCGCAAGGACTGCCAATAGATCAAGGTGATTACTTTGCCGGTCATTACTGGATACCTAAGCAAAACCCGCGTCAGAGCCTGACGATTTATCGGCCGGCGTTGGAGCGCTAAACTGGCATCAAAGAGCTTTTCTCTGTTTTCATAATCGATCATATGCACCCGAATGGAATTATCAGGCAGCCGAAAGCGCCAATCGTAATGGATGTCCATATCGATAAACGGCGAGACATGAAATGCTTTGGCAAACTGATGGCGCCGCCAGTATTTTAAGGGATGTTCATTATGTTCGGCGTTTAAAACATAACAATGGCGCTCGCCCCAGGGCGTATTATGAATTTCTACGACGATGGTTTCAATCTCTACAGCCGCGGAATCGTAGCAATAATAGAAACTGGCCGGATTGAAACAATGACCAAAATATCTCAAATGGGTCAGTAGACGAATCGGACCGTTCGGTCGACTGCCAAGCTGGTCTTCAACAAGATCCGCGACAGCTTGATCCAGCGGTATCTTGGGGTCCCCGAAGTGATCCCGGCGGCGAAAACAGGCAATATTGAACTGTTCGTAAGACCACAACGGATGAATATCAAACAGGGTCGTCAATTCGGCTAAATCGAGATACATGAAAAATAGGCGATACTGAAACATGTTGGGTCGCGGCCGGAACCGCCGGTGCCGAATGGTCCCTTCATATATGCAGCTATGGATGGTTTCGTTCACGATATATCATCTGACAGTCAATTCATTGAAAAAGAATGAGGCATTTACCGGAACAGTGAGTAGATTGAACGTCGAACATCGAACGTCCAACATCGAACGTTGAATATGGATGACGCTGCGCTTTATCGATTTTAAAACAAGCGAACCGCAGCCTACGATGAGCCCTTCGGTCGTGAGACCAGAGTTGAAATACTCTGGTCGAACGACTCCCCGCGACGAGCTCGGGGCCTGAGCCTGTCGAAGCCAGCCGAATCGAATTTCGAAGAGTAGATTCGCTCGCGCAGCGCAGGCGCTTGCACCGAGTGTTGCTCAGTCTTTATTTTAAATTGACAGAATACATTATTCAATGTTGGACGTTCGATGTTCGATGTTCATTTTTTAGTTAACCTCTCATATAAAAATAGCTTAAGGGAATAGTTTCTTTTTAGATTAGACTGGCCGCCCTCCCAAGGCGGGTAAACTTTTCAGGCCGGCGGCGGGGCTGACACCTGAAACCTTAGAGTTCCATTCTCTGACAACATGTTGTCAGATAAAATACGTTAAGTACCTAAAGATAACCATTCAGTTCCAGAGGTCAGCACCACGACCCTGACTATCTGTTTTTCTATCTAGAGCGTTTTGCCAAAATGCTTACAAACCTCGAGGGCACTGACGACACCGTCTTCATGGAAACCATAACCCCAGTAAGCACCGGCGAAATGAGTTCGATTGACTCCGTTTATTTCCCGGTGACTATGTCTTGCGGCCAGACTGTCCGGATTATAAACCGGATGATGATAAATCATCTCCCGGTAAATTTTAGCCGGATCAATGGCTTTCGCCAAATTCAGCGAAACACAGAGTTCCCTGGGGGCGCCGATGCTCTGCAAGATGTTCATATCGTAGGTAACGGCGACCCGGCCGAGGTCTTCTTTCGGAATGTGATAATTCCAGCTGGCCCATGCCGCTTTTTTGATGGGAAGCAAAGATTCGTCGCGGTGCAAGACTGCCTGATTTTTCTGGTAGGGGATAAGGCCCAGAATATTTTGTTCAGCATCAGTCGGGTCGTCCAGCAGAGAAAGCGCCTGATCGCTGTGCGTGGCAATCACGACCTGATCAAATTTTTCTGCCGCTTGATTTTGCGGGTGTATCTCAACACAATCGGCATGCCGCCGGACAGACGCAACCGGGCAGCTTACCCGTATTTGATCGGCATAGGATTTGGTTATCGGCTTAATATACTGCCTTGACCTGCCTTTGACAGTGAGCCATTGAGGTTGATCTTTGATATTTAAAAATCCATGATTCTTAAAAAATTGCGCAAAATAACGGGCCGGAAATTGGTTAAATTTAACCGGATCCGCCGACCAGACCGCTTCACCCATCGGAATAATGAAGTGCTGCATAAATGCCTGGGAGTACCCCTTGCCGGTCAGAAAAGCAGCCAACGTCATTTTATAATCATCTGATTCCAATAGCGCTGCCGAATCCCGTTTGAAGCGCATGACATCCCACAGCATTCGATAAAAGGACGGTCGCAACAAGTTGCGCCGCTGGATGAAAAGGGAATTAAGATTGCTGGGATTGAATTCCAGACCGGTTTTCTCGCATTGCACACTGAAGCTCATGATCGAATTTTGCCAACCCACGTCCAGGCGCTTCATCAGCTTTATGAAATTCGGATAGGTCTTTTCATTGAAAACAATAAACCCCGTATCGACCGCATATTGTTGCCCATTGAGGGAGACGTCTACGGTATTCGTGTGTCCGCCGATATAATCGTTGGCCTCATATACGACGACCTCGTGATCTTGATTGAGCAAATAGGCCGACGTCAACCCTGAAATCCCGCTACCGATGATGGCGATTCGCATTTCGTGACCTCCGGCGGAATTGCCAAATGTCCGCCACATTACATTTGAGTTGATGTTTCTGCAATAATGCGGTTTTTGTGGAGCACATGCTTGGGCACGGCACGCAGATCCCTAACGATACCCAGCGAGGACATGAAAACAAGGAGGTAATAGGTCATGTCAAATTCCCACCAGAAAAAACCCTGGCGGGCCGAAACAGCATAGTGGTGATGGTTGTTGTGCCAGCCTTCACCCAGTGTGATCAGAGCGAGTAGGGCATTGTTGCGGCTGGTATCGGGTGTGTTATAGCGCCGGCTGCCGTACATATGGTCAAATGAATTGATCGTCACCGTCGCATGCAGCAACGCGACGGTAGAAATAACAAATCCCCAAATGAACAGTTGCATACCATTCGTCTCCAATTGGGGTGCGACGCGTTCGAGGATTGTACCCAATAGATACAATGCCAGCGCCAGCAGGATGGGAATGACCGTGTCAAAACGATTCAGCCAACGCAGTTCCGGAAATTGGGCCCAATCAGCAACTAATTTGTAATTGGTGGAAAAATTGGACTTGGAGGTCAACCAGCCGATATGGCTCCACCAGAATCCATGACGACTGGGAGAGTGTACATCCTGCTCCTGATCCGTATAGCGATGATGATGGCGATGATGGGAGGCCCACCACAGAGGACCACGCTGGACGGACGCATTGCCTACAACGCCGAAGACAAACTGCCAGAACCGATTGGTCTTGAATGCTTTATGCGAGAAATAGCGATGATAAAAAGCGGTGATGGCGAACATGCGAATGAGATAAAGCAGCAGGGCCACTAGCAGCGCTGTCCAGCTCCAGCCCACCCAGAAAACCCCCAAACACATCAGATGCAGAAATAAAAGCGGAAAAATACGCAGCCAGTCCACTTCCTTTTGGTCCATTGCGTTGATGGATTCGATATTCGCCTCCGAATCAAACCAGCGAAGAACCGATGTTATTAATTGACCGGCAGCACGACTTGTCTTGTTTTGCGAACTCATTATAAATCACACCTGCAGGACTTAATATTCCCAGTCATACCGAAATGTTAAGACTGTATTGATTGAAGCTGCCCTGTTGATATTGAAAAGCCCGGTTTGGTGGTTGTCGACGATTCGCTTCATCGACTGGTGACACTATAATGTCCGAAACGTAAAATTTCAATAGGAATCCGAAAAAGCTTTGATATGGAAATGATGCTTTCCGCAGCAAGTTGCGGGGTATCAAAGCGGAATTGCGCCAAAGCCGAACCAGGCTTTGCTCTGACGAGCTGCGGCGCGGTTCACCTTGCCCTTAAACCCGGCAGCAAGCTACGGGATATTCGGGCAACGGCGAATAATTTACTAGTGCCCATCCATTAATCGGTTAAAATCAGTTTGGGCACTCAATCGTGTTTCCAATCCAGAAATGCGGATTTTTGTTCAAGGTCAAGAAAATCAAGCGTTTGTGCGGAGATGTAGCTGGCTACGTCGCACAATCAAACGCGCCGATTGACGCCGAGATTGGGCAAAAAGACCATTTATGGATGGAAACTAGCTAAATTCGGCCTTGCGATGTTGCAACCCATGCCTGTATGTTGTATTTTGTTGCATTCAAACACCTAACATTCCTAAAGGTTTTAAAATGATAAACAATCCATCAAAGCAAGATATCGGCTCTGATCGCCTGTTTGCCGATGAGTTAGCCAGAACCGTACTCAACTCCCTATCTGCCCACATTGCCATTTTAGATGAGAACGGCGTTATTCTCGAAACCAATACAGCCTGGCGAAATTATGCTGTTAAAGGCGGGATGCCGGCTGACCATGACGACAGGGGGATCAATTATCTTGCAATCTGCGATGCAACCAAAGGAATCGATTCTGACGATGCCGCTAAGGTAGCCGAAGGAATTCGGGCAGTTATTCGTGGTGAGGTGGAAGAATTTCTATATGACTATCCATGTCATTCAGAGGACGGTCCTCACTGGTACTACATGCGGGCGATACGCATGACTGGAGCCGGCCCCATACGGGTGGTTGCCAGCCATGAGGAAATTACGGCCCTAAAATTAACTGAAGACGCTCTGCGAAAAAGCCAGGAAGAGCTTATCGATCAAAAACAGAGCCTCGAAGAAACCAATATCGCCATGAAAGTGCTGCTAAAACAGCGAGAGGAAGATAAACTGGATTTGGAGAAAAAAGTATTAAGCAATGTCAAGGATCTTGTTTTACCTTACGTTGAGAAGTTAAAGAATTCGCGATTAAAGGCCAAGGATAGGACGCTAGTAGAAATTATCGATACCCATCTGCAGGATATTATATCGCCGCTGCTGCAGCGGTTTACCAATGCCCGGATACTGCTGACCCCCCAGGAGATGCAGGTTGCTTCGCTGGTCAAAGACGGCAAGACCAGCAAAGAAATCGCCGATGTATTAAATATTTCCGAAACCACTGTCAATTTCCATCGCAAGAATCTGCGGGTTAAGTTCGGCCTGAGAAATAAGCGGACCAATCTGCGTTCTTATCTCATGTCCATTTCAAAGTAAAAATGGGAATAAACCCACATCTGACGCCCAAATAATGCATTGCGAGTTTCTTGGGAATGCACACATTCCGCAGTGTAAGCTGGGTTTTTTTCATCGACTCGGCTGCCTCCGGCGGATCTTCGGATGTCGTCCGAGGTTTTAAAGTCCCCTTTTAATAGTTTTTACCTACCACAAGACTGCGATTGCTCTCCCATTGCGATTACTCCCTTTGTGTATAACTTTTAATTTAGATTTATCACAATTTTTAATCGATTTGTGGACGGGCACTAACTAGGATTAGAAAGGATATAAAAGTGGAATCAAGACAAATAAATACAGACAGTATCGTGGACATTGTATTTCATTTGAAGTGGAAAAGTGACGCTGCAATTCATACGGACGGTTACCAGGCCAGCCGGATCAACGTTTGGCGCGATTTCCTGCCGCCGTTTCTGCTTGATAAAATGAAAGGAAGACAGGCAGGTGAAATGATAGAAGTTCGCCTTAATTCGGGTGATGTTGTGCCGGCATTTGACAAACGAAATCTGCTTCAGCTCAAGAGCAATCAGTTTGATCGCCGACTTGCGCCGGACACCCTTACGAAGACAGGAGTGGGCCGGTTCTATCCCAAGGGCATGTTGAAGAATGTTGCCGGGGTGTTTAGCGCCAATGTTCAGCCCTTCAGACATGTTCAGCATAACAATGGGCACATTACGGTGGACTTTAATCATCCGCTTTCAGGTAAAGATCTTGTAATATCCGCGGTAATCGGAAAAGTCGACACCAAGGTTAACGAGCGGGGCGGCAGCAGTGTCGACTGGGTGGAGGAACTGACAACCGGTCCCGGCATGCAGGGACGATGGCAAAACAAGCAGACAGACTTTTTTTCTGCTGAGGCGTTTGGCCGAGACGACGCCTCGCCCGATTCACGATTTTACAACGAACCTCGTTATGTGCAACACATCGATGATACTGCCATTGAGATGGTCAAAAATACCTATGGACGGTTTTTAAAAGACGATATGCAGGTGTTGGACCTCATGAGCAGTTGGCAGTCCCATCTTCCTGAAAACTTACATTTTAGGCGTCTGGTCGGGTTAGGGCTCAATGAACGTGAACTCAGAAAAAATAACCAATTAACCGAACGAATGGTTCAGGACCTGAATCTGGACGCCAGGCTGCCATTCGAATCCGATAGCTTTGATGCGGTGGTATGTACGGTATCGGTTGAATATCTGATAGATCCGCTGGCGGTGTTTGAAGAGGTTGCCCGGATATTGCGAACCGATGGCTATTTCATCCTTACATTTTCCAACCGCTGGTTCCCAACCAAGGTCGTTAAGATTTGGAAAGAGCTTCATGAATTCGAGCGCATGGGCTTGGTGCTGGAGTACTTCATTCGCTCAGGTGGCTTTAAGAATCTTCAAACCTATTCCATCAGGGGGTTGCCGCGTCCACAAGACGATAAATATTTTCCCGATTTGAGTTTCTCTGACCCGATTTATGCGGTCTGGGGGCAAAAATGATAAACATCAAACCATCTTGAAATTATCAGTGTGCGATCATAATAGTGGCCGAAATTGTGCCAGTCCTCCATTACAAACAATCCTTCTGCAGCAGCACTGATTTGGGAAGCTGAAGGCAGCATTGAATTTGGGAAAATGTATGGGAAAATGTATTTTTCAATCCAGGGATCGGTGGTATTGGTTGAAGTATTGCCACCGATCGTATGCAATAGAAACAATACCTCAGGATAGAAATCGGGGTTATGGACATGGATGTCAAGTGGATCAGGATTTATCTTGGTTACTAAACAATTTGGTTTACCGGGTCTTTTAAAGGTTGCCTGCCAAAGCTCACCTGAATCGTGGGCTGGTTTATTATCAAATGGACAAGACCGACCAGGTCCAAAGCGATTTTCAAAATGCCTGTGACCATGAAAATTGCGATGGCACCAAATGGGCCATGAAAAACGCGATATGTAAATAAGAAAATTTAAGGATTAGAGGAAGGTAGAAATTTTCCCGGGAGCGGCCTACCTGCCCTATCATCAAGGGCAAAAAGGCCGTATTTTTTTTGTTGGTTAAGGATCAAAGCGCGGAATGCATGTAACCCCCCACAGCGCCCAATCCTCATGCGGTCTTGAAACCATTTGGGAGATATCGGCTTCGACCCTGTCTCTCTGGCGCGGATCCAATCTTAGACGATCTAACTTCTTATCCACTGCTGCCCAGAAGAGCCCTTGATGGAACTCTCTCATATTGCGAACATTTGAAGTCAGGAATTTTTCTTCGATGGCACCCAAATGCTCAATCAATCTATGTTTTCTCGATCCATTGTCCTGATATGACTCTACAAGCAAGGCCTCAAGATTTATACCTTTTACGTTGACTCCATTTTGCGGGCTTTGTTTTTCCCACTTTATATGCATGGCATTAAAATACCAGGTATCGATCACTGGTTTTTATAATTTCGGCATTCTTGGCCTGGGTGGCAAAATCTTTAAACCCAAAGCCCGGCACGTCTCCCTCAAGACCCAGGGCTCGAAAACTTACATCGCACAATGACATCTTGGCTTTACCTACCAGCCGGGTGAATTCCGGGGATTGGGTCAACAGCACTCCCTTGCCAGTAAAAAAGATTTCCACCTCTTTGCCCTTGTCGTGGGCCGCATCGGTCAGGTTAACAACATAGTCTAGATGCTTATCCGAACTTACCAGTATGCCCAATTTTTCAGCCATAATGAGTCTCCCGTTGTCAAACGACGATTGACGATTGAAAATCTTGAATAGTCATTCGCCATTAATCATTTTTTTACCACCAGCAGATAACTTTATCGTGAGAAAATATGTCATCCACCAGACGGGACCAGTTGATTTCGCCGTTATAAAGTTCAGCTGTTTTAGATTTATCCCCATTGGTGGTAGAGGCCACAATGTCTTTTACTGTTTCGTCCGGCTCAGCACGTAAAATATGTAGTATTTTCATATCCCTCCTCCTTTAAAACGGAATAACGAGATCAGCCTCTCTCAGCATTTCCCCGATTTGTTCAACGGTCGCATATTTGAAACCGTATTTTTCAACATTGGCCTTGTTATTTGAAAACCGTTCCCCCTCCATCTCATCGAGAAATCCCATGTTATCCTCATAGGCCTCGTCCATGTTGGCAATCTCGTCATTAAGGACAAACATCTGCACCTCGGTGTTGTAGAGCAACATGCCCAGGCTCGACCGCAATCCCTCGTACTGTTGCTCAGAATTTTTTATCAGGACAGCTACTTTGCTCATAATTATTACCCCCCCTTAGATGTGCAGTCTCCGGGATCTTGGCGGATATACTTACCGCCGGTGCGTGTTCGCAAAAAGCAATTTGAAAGCCCTTTTTTACCGGGTAAGGGACATCCGCCAAAATCTGAATTTGCTTCTGAAGTAGTTCGGTTGTGTGTATCAATGCAGCTGATGTCCTGCCGTCGAGGACTGAATGGATATTGCACGGTAAGACGGGGCAGGGCAGATATGCCACATTGTATCATTTTTTTTAAGGATGTCACAATGTGGCAATAAATGTCAATAAAAAAATAATTGCAAAATACCCCTATAAATTTTATTGATTTGTTGTTGTAAAACTCCATTTCGGCTGACGAAAGCTTAAGACTGGCTACCCAATGACACTAAGTAACCGGGCTTCCGAATATTCCGAAAGGGAGTTTTCCGCTCGCTTTAGAACCGCTACGTAAAGCCCAAATCTATTGCATTTTCAGGCAGATGGATTCGCTTTGTACCGGATTTCCGAAAGGATCGGTACCCGTCTCGCTGAGAAAATTTGATGAAATAAAATGGTTGAACATAGCCCCAAAACAAGATAAAAAATTTGAAAGGCGTGATGTTATTATTTTTCTATCTGAAATAATTACGAATTCCTTGTATTGGCAAGAGTATCCAAGATATCCAATAATTCGGCAAGGTTTTTTGAGTACCATCAGAAGCTGATTAGATGGAGGTGATTTATGGAAGAGAATAAAATCGTCCTGGGAATTGTCGGCAGCCCCAATCCGGAGGGACGCACCAACCAACTTGTTATGGCCGCATTAAAAGGGGCGGCTGAAGCTGGGGTGACTACAGAGCTAATACAGCTTTCAGAATATGTTGTGGCAGCATGCAAGGACTGCCTACCTTGGGTTTGTGCAGACAACTTGAAATGTACATATGAGGATAAAGCATTCGAGTTCCTAAGCCAGAAGATACTGAACTGCGGTGCTCTGGTTTTGGGCACGCCGGTTTACTGGTGGGATACCAGCGGATTAGTAAAGTATCTAATTTTAAAAATGTTTAGGGTTTATGCGCGTTCGGCGCCGTTACGAGGACTGCCGGCTTTTGGCCTTGCTATTGCAGGAGGTACTGGGAACGGCCTTATATCTGGGCTTCGGCCGGTATACCACTTTTTCCACATGCTGCAGATGCGGGCCCTTGAACCGGTGCCTGCCACCCGTTTTAACTTTAATCAAGCACGAACACGTGCTGGCGAACTAGGTGGTCAGATTGCTATAATGACGAAGCGTCGCACTCCCTTTAAAGGGCTGGAGGAACGCCTGGTGTGGTATGATAATTTACCTTATCTGGGACTTAGTCTCGCCGAGGAGCGTCGCCTGCTGGCTGATCTCGTTGCCTTGGAGGTTGCCGAGGAGATGGGCACGGATGTACTTTCAGGCCTTGCACGATCCGACTCCTTTAGCGCTGCCGGGCGAAGTGCAGATTCTTTGTCAGAGATCACCCAGGTATATGAAGCTGGCGTAAGGGCCTTTGAGAGGAGGTAAGAAACCAAAATTATAAATACCGGTTGATTTGCTGGTATGTATCATGTATCCAGATTTTATCTGGTTTTAAATTTCTCAAAAACCATTCCATAGAGCAGCTCAAAGATGGGAAAACCGTGATCGACGGAGACCGCCTGTTTGCCCTGGGCATGGCAACAGAATGCAAAGGCCAAGAGAACGCCGTATTTGAAACCCACCGCAATTACATCGATATTCAGTTGACCGTTTCAGGGTGCGACACCATCGGGTGGGAAGAGCAGGCAGGTTGCACACCGGATCCCAAAGGCTATAATACCGATAAAGATGTTGAATTTTACACTGATCGACCGACGCTCTGGATTCCTGTCAGCAGTGGGCGTTATGCTATTTTTTATCCGGAAGATGCACATGTTCCGCTTGGAACCGATGCGTTCTTGCACAAAATCGTCATAAAGGTAGCCATAGACTGGAGGTAGCCGCAATGAAATCCAAACGTTTTAAAAAATTGTCCGAACGTCCGGTAAATAAAGAGACCTTTATCCTACCATGGGCCGAAGCCGGGTTGATTAACGATAGCAGTCCTAAAGACCCGCAACCGAGTATCAAAATTGTGGAAGGCATCGTAACAGAGATAGACGGGGTGCCCCGTGATGAGTTCGATTTAATTGACCATTTTGTTGCCCGGCGAGCGATTAATATCAAGACGGCTGAACGGGCGATGAACACGCCTGCGGTAGAAATCGCACGAATGCTGGTGGATATAAACGTATCACGTGACAATATCCTTGAATTGGTGAGTGGCTGCACGCCGGCCAAACTGGTGGAGATCGTCCTGAACATGAATGTGCTGGAGATGATGATGGGGCTTTCAAAAATGCGTGCCAGACGAACCCCAGCCAATCAGGCGCATGTTACTAATCGTAAAGAAAGCCCCGCACTCTTGGCAGCAGACGCGGCAGAGGCCGCCCTGCGTGGATTCGACGAGATCGAGACGACGATAGCCGTTTCACGATACGCTCCTCTTAACGCTTTGGCGATACTCGTGGGTTCACAATCAAGCCGAGGCGGTGTCTTGACACAGTGCGCCGTGGAAGAGTCCACTAACCTTCGGTTGGGATTTAAAGGGCTGACAAGCTATTCAGAAACTCTATCTGTTTATGGAACTGAGAATACGTTTTACGATGGCGACGACACTCCCTGGTCGAAGATGTTCCTTACCGCCGCATATGCGAGCCGGGGAGTCAAGACCCGCTATACATCCGGTACCGGATCTGAAGCACTTCTGGGGCACTCTGAAGGCAAATCGATGCTCTACCTTGAGGCACGATGCCTGCTTGTCACCCGCGGTGGCGGCAGCCAGGGGACACAAAACGGCTCGATTAGCTGTATCGCACTGCCCGAGTCATTACCAGGTGGTGTGCGTACGGTATTGGCAGAAAATCTAATTGCGGCGATGCTGGGTCTTGAAGTGGCATCCGGCAACGATGCACTGGCATCCCACTCTGAAATACGTAAAAGTGCAAAACTCATGCTTCAATTTATTCCGGGCACTGACTTCATTACCTCCGGTTTCGGAGCAATACCGCGTTACGACAATATGTTTGGCGGTGGAGACTTTGATGTTACCGAACTTGACGACTGGTATGTCCTGCAGCGCGATATGCAGATCGATGGCGGCATTGTCCCGGTCCGCGAGGATGACGTTCTTCGGGTAAGGGAACTTGGAGCCAGGGCGGTTCAGGCCGTCTTTCGAGCACTAGAATTCGCACCGATATCAGATGCTGAAGTGGAGGCGGCTATCACCGCCTTCAGCAGTCAGGATATGCCGGATCGTGACCGGATAGTTGACATAGAATCGGCCCAGAGTCTTCTTGAAGGCTCTCTTACCGTAATGGATGTCATCAAAGCACTGGCGAATGCAGGGTACCGAGATATTGCTGAAAATGTTTTAGAAATGCAAAGACAGCGCGCCATCGGTGATTATCTCCAGCCATCAGCTATTTTCGATAAAAACTTCCGGGTAAAAAGCGCCTTTACAGATCCCAATGACTACTGCGGCCCCGGTACCGGGTATCGCGTCGAGGGAGAGCGCTGGTCGGCTTTGCAGTATTTGCCCCAGGCCTGGGAACCACGCAACTATCTTGAAAAAATAATTACCCAAGATGAGTCACTTTTGTTCGAAGAATCAGGCCCGGCCCAAATCGGGAAGAGGCCTGAGGTCATTATTGCCTTAAGTCCAACTTTTGGTGTCCAGATCCGACAAAGTCTGGGAGGCTTAGATCTTCGCGAGGTTTTAATATCGATATTAAGTGGTATTCAAGAAGAAGGGATTCCCTCAAGGATTGTCCGGGTTTTTCACACTTCCGATGTCGCATTTATCGGGCATTGCGGAGCACAACTCAGTGGTTCAGGGGTAGCCATCGGCATACAAACCAAGGGCACAACCGTCATCCATCATCGAGACCTTGCACCCCTGGAAAACCTGGAACTATTTCCCCAGGCGCCCAATATGAATCTCGACAACTATTGTCAAATCGGACGTAATGCAGCCCGCTATGCGCTTGAAAAACAAACAAGTCCGGTCGCTGTAAAAATAGACAATACGGTTCGCCTGCGACTGATAGTGCAGACTGCGCTGCTGCAACGTTTCGAAGCAAATTGCATTGAACCAGACCGGCAACCGGTTGAGCTGAAAATGATATAAGGAAAACCTATTATGAAAAAGAATACGATTCATACTTTTAGTGGACGATCAATCGATGAGTTAAATGTCCAGGGAATCCTATCAGGTGAGTTGACTGCAGAAGATTTTCGTATCCATGGTGAGAGATTAAATCATCAGGCCAAGGTTGCCGATGAAGCCGGATACACTCAACTGGCTGAGAATCTGAGGCAAGCTGCGGAATTGACCCACATGTCAAACGAAGAAATTCTGGAGATATACAACACGTTGAGGCCCCGGCGAACGTCATACACTGAAATGATAGATATGGCTGATCGGCTCGAAAATCAAAGGAAAGCACCTTTGACTGCTTCGCTTGTGCGAGAAGCGGCTGAAGTATATCTAAAAAGGAGCATTGTAAAGCACTAAAATAATCCACACAATCGTTACATACTTCTGATGTGATATGGTTTACCACTTTCCACAAAGAAGTCTATTGTGATCATGGTATCGCCTGTCAGAGTATCCTTTCAGGAGCTGTCGAGAAGGGGTTGGGAGGATGCTTTTTTCAGAAAGCCTCGCAGACCTTCATAACTGTTGACCGTGAAACTATGCACAGAAGATTAGCCGAGATGATTAATAGGATGGGATACAGATTCAGCAAGCAAGATATCTCAACATCTGATTTTCAGTTTTAGGGTTCAGGAAAATTGACAATCCAATAAGTCCACCACATCCTCGATTAACATTGCCACGAGCTCGTCCCTTTCTTCACTGAAGACTGGATTCGCTCCCCGTACATCCATTTGATACCTGAAGTAAGGTATCTCTGGCTCGCAGCCGGCCTCCACCATCTCCAGCTGGTCTTCGGATAAATCCAGCAGGCCTTCCACATCTTCTCCTTCACCGTCCCTTTTAGCCATCTCATTGAAATCGTCTGATGAAATCTCAAACGGCCCATCAATGGGAAAGGCATCAACTTCAAGACGATAGCCACCCTGACTTGAAATGACCCGAAGAATATTATCGGATTGAACATCGCCTTCCTGAATCAGCTTGGGTTCTTCGATTGATCTAAGTTCCTCAATCATCTG
>CALZJV010000267.1 GCA_945787595.1 uncultured Desulfobacterales bacterium
CAAACAGGATACTTTCCATTGATATATCGGTCAAGTGGTCATCAAGACAGACAGATCCAGCGAAACAGAGATAAAAAAATGTCCCCAAAAAAAACTTCGAGGTATAGCGGCAGCTTTTTAAAAGTATTACTTATCCAAAATTCTTTTTAAAAAATCAGCGGCCTCCAGCAGAGGTGGTTCCGGCCCCTTCCAGGGGCCATCCTCATACCCCCAGCTCTGCTGGTGATCGCTGATTTAAACCTGAAAGGTTTTGGTTCCATGAATACTGTAAGTTTGAGCATTGACGGGCAGCCGGCTGAGGTTGCAGCCGGAACGACCATTTTAGACTCCGCCGGGAGTTTAAATATTTATATTCCTAGATTGTGCCATCATCCGGACTTACCACCTGCCAAGGGGAGTCAAAGCGCCAGGAATATTTTTCAGGGTGATCGCAACATTGAAAATGCCATGCCTGAAGAACCCGGGCAGGGATGCGGTCTTTGCGTGGTGGCAGTCGAAGGTGAAGAGGAGCTGGTGGGTGCGTGTGTCGCCGAAGTTGCAGAAGGGATGGTGGTCTGCACCAATAATGACCGCATTAAAGCTGCAAGACGGGAAAAGCTGATGCCCATTATGGCCCGGCACCGACATGCCTGTCTGATCTGTGCCCAGCAGGACGGCTGTCCGCGGTCCCAGTGTTCTGCCAACGTACCGGAAAATGAACGCTGTTGTCCCCAATTCGGTCACTGTGAACTGCAAAATGTGGCCAACTATGTCGGTCTCCTCGATGCGACACCCAAATGGGCTCCCACCGATTTAGCACTTCTCAAAGACGACCCGCTATTTGAAAGGGATTATAATCTTTGCATCGGCTGTACGCGGTGTGTCCGTGCCTGTCGCGATCTCAGGGGGATCGAGGCCGTCGGTTTTGTATATGACGAAAACGGCCGGGTTCAAGTCGGCAGCCTGGCGGAAACATTGGAGGCTTCCGGATGTAAATTTTGTGCCGCCTGTGTGGAGGTCTGTCCCACCGGAGCCCTGGTGGATAAAGGGGTGGAACCCGCGACACGGCAAGCGGATATCGTGCCGTGCAAAGCCGCCTGTCCGGCTCAGATCGATGTCCCCGGATATTTGCGAAAGATCGCGCAGGGCAAAGCAGATGAGGCCAACGCCATTATCAGAGAAAAAGTTCCGTTTCCGGGGGTACTGGGGCGGATCTGCATTCATCCCTGCGAGCAAGTGTGTCATCGGGGTGAAGTCAATGAACCCATTTCCATCTGTGACTTGAAACGACATGCGGCCGATGGTGAAATGGGCCTTTGGAAATATAAAAGCAAAGTTGCAGCCGACACCGGCAAAAAGGTGGCAGTCATCGGAGCCGGACCGGCGGGTTTAACGGCTGCATTTTACCTGCGCAAGAATGGCCATAGTGTGTCGTTATTTGATTCCAGTTCTGAGGCCGGCGGTATGCTGCGTTACGGCATACCGCGATATCGTCTACCCGCAGATGTTCTGGAAAACGAGATCAAAGAGATCCTGCAGCTGGGCATTGATTTTAAACCGAATCAATCCCTGGGTCAGGATTTTTCCCTGGATCAACTTAAAAATGACGGATTTGACGCCGTGTTTTTAGGGGTGGGGGCTCAGCAAAGTCGGCGGATATCGTTGAAAGGCTGCAATACGCCCGATGTGCTGTGGGGCCTTGAATTTTTACGCCAGGTAGCCGAGGGGCGGGAGATCAAGTTGCAGGAAAGCGTGGTGGTGATCGGCGGCGGTAATCTGGCCGTGGACGCGGCCCTTACCGCATTGCGATGCGGTGCTGCGGATGTGAAAATGGTTTGTTTGGAAGGCCTGGATGAAATGCCGGCCAGTGCCCGGGAAATCCAAAGTGCTAAAGCTGAAGGCGTTCAGATCCTGCCCTGCCGGGGACCCGATAATATCATGAGTGAAAACGGTAAAGTCATCGGCATGGACATTGTGGAATGCACCGCTGTATTCGATGGACAGGGTAATTTTTGCCCCGAATTCAGCGGCAAAAAAGAAAGCATTATGGTAGATCAAGTCATTTTAGCTGTGGGCCAGGCGGTTGATCTCTCTTTTTTGGATGACAACAGCCCGGTTCAGGTGACCAGAGGTCTGGTCGTTGTCAATGAAGATACCCTTGAAACCGCTATGCCGGGCGTGTATGCCGGCGGCGATATTGCCAATGCTCCCGGTGACATCATCCATGCAATAGCCGCCGGGCGCAAGGCCGCCGAATCCATTGACAGGACCCTGGGAGGCTCCGGCGACATCGAAGAGGTCCTGTGCCCGCGTGGTGATCCGGACCCGTTCCTGGGCCGCGATGAGGGATTTGCCGCCTTTCCCCGTGAAAATGTACCAAAACTTGATGTTGAATGCCGGATCAAAGGTTTTCAGGAAATTGCCGTCGGATATAGTGATGAAACGGCCGTTAAAGAAGCCAGACGTTGTCTGCAGTGTGATCTGAGATTGCATCTGAGATGCAATCCCTCTCCGCCGGCACGCTGGTTTCCTTTTGATGAGGAACATATCCGTCAGCTGCCCGAAACAGAGGGGATTTTTCAATTGCTGGACCGCGATCATCGGATCCTGGGGATCAAGGGAACCGCAAATCTTCGCCAGGATCTTCTAGCAGCTCTGGCGGACAATGAGAGCGCCTCTTTTTTTAACTTTGAAGAAGACAAAATGTATTCTCAGCGTGAAAGCGAGCTGATTCAGAAATATCTTCAGGAGCATGGCAAGATGCCCGGCGGCGCTGCGGATGACTTGGATGATTTGTTTTAACAGATTGACAGTCTGGCATTATGATATTATTGTTTCGGGGAAAAACGGCAGAGGGTTACCCCGTTTTTTTTATCGGGGAAAGTAACGCTATAGAAGTATATTATAATCTTTGTGGCTGAGTGCCTTAAAAGCATTAAAAATTTCAAATTCCAAGCACCAAAATACAAATAAATCCCAAATCCCAATATCCAATTATAAAATCATTGGGTTGTCTTTCTTCAAGATAATAGATAGGTTTTGAATTTTGAATTTCGGTCATTGGAATTTGTGTTTTGTAATTTGAATTAGTGATATTTTTTCATATTTATTATTTACTGCAAGTCAGGTTTAGTGCCTTGGTGGCTGAACTATTAATCGTAAAGGAGGAATTTAAATGGTGGATTTATCAACCGAGTATCTGGGGATGAAACTAAAAAATCCTGTTATCGCAGGCAGCTCAGGCTTAACCAATTCAGTCAAAAGCATCAAAGAGCTTGAAGAAAACGGTGCGGGGGCCGTGGTGTTAAAGTCCATCTTCGAAGAGGAGATTGCATTTGAATATGAGGACATCCTGAAAGAAGCCGAGTCAAAAGGGTATAACCTCGACCAATTTGATTACTATGATTACAAGATCAAAGAGGACAATATAGACAAGTACACCACGCTCATCAATGAAAGTAAAAAAAATGTTTCCATTCCCGTCATCGCGAGCGTGAACTGTGTATATTCCCACGAATGGCTCGCTTTTGCATCTCAGCTGGAGAAGGCCGGAGCGGATGCCCTGGAGCCTTGAAAATAAGTTACTATTTCTCCAATTTGGGCCCCATGATCCAGAAATTGTCGCATACCGGAATTGCCGGACTGGTGCTCTTTAATCGTTTTTTCAGCCCGGATTTCGATATCGATAAATTCGAGGTAAAATCCTCAAACATATTCAGTGCGCCGACCGATCTGCCAATTTCTTTGCGATGGATCGCCATCATGGCCGAAAGAGTCAATTGCGATCTGGCCGCTTCAACCGGGGTTCATGACGGGGTTGCCCTCATAAAGCAGCTGCTGGCCGGTGCGGATGCCGTCCAGGTGGCCTCGACCCTCTATCAAAACGGCAAAGGACACATCGGCAAAATGCTCAAAACCCTGGAGGATTGGATGGCAGGCAAAGGGTACGGCAGCCTGTCCGATTTCAAAGGAAAGATGAGTCAGGCAAAAAGCAGTAATCCTGCTGCCTATGAACGTGCGCAGTTTATGAGATATTTCGGTGGTAAAAAACAAAGCGACCCGGACCCGGCCTAACGGGATAGGGTGGGAACGGGGATATTGATAAACGATCACAAATCTAAAATCAGCAGTTTTGTAGATGTCGATTGCTAAGCTACACTTTTCCCGGCTTTTGATTCTCGTTTTCTGTCAATTGTATATTTGTAAGCATAATCTATAACTGGCTGAATTAAATCAGTATTGTGTGTTTATAGCCGCAATCAAACAAAAGACAATTGAGGCGGTTATCACAACATCTTGTGGTTGGCAGAATCCCAGAAATTTTGAAAAAATTCGGGATAAATTGCGCATTTGTACGAAAAAGCCGATGTCATAGTGATGAAAAATCGCCAATCCGGCGGTGGCATTGCTGACCTTATCATTGGCTTCTTTCAGCGTCTCCAGGCGGATGAAATTGTTCGACATGCTGTTCAGGGTGGCATAGCCCAGATCGGAGCTTTCACCCATGCGGCTTTAACGTAGCCCGGCTTTCCTTAATCCCTCCAAGAAATGCTCGGTTTCGTCCGGGTTTTTGTCAGGAAGTACGGTTCGCCAATGTTTCAACGAAAAGTGCGGATGGGCCTCCATAACTTTTTCTGCACAAAATCGTGCTTTTTCAATCTGCCCTAGTTGGGCATAACTGGCGGCCAAAAGCCGGTAGCCCTCTGTCGGGTTGTGCATACGCTGCACAACACCAATCACCTCTTCATACGCCTTTAGGTTGTAATAAGCACCACCCATTTTCCAAAGATAGTGATCGGGGTAAAAGGGGTTCAAACGCATCGCCTTATTAAATAGTTCGATGGATTCCTCGGAACGGCCGGAATGTGCAAATGAGTCCGCCAACTCGGCCATGATATCAGCATCGTTGGGGTTAAGCTCCAGCGCTCTCTCATAGGAGGACACCGACAGATCGTGCTCTTTGCGGTAGAGATGAACAAATCCCAATTCAGCATGGCCTCTGGCATCATACTCGTCCAACTGCGCAGCAGCGCGCGCGAACCCGAAAGCTCTTTCAAGAGCCTCTTGCGGTGATTCGGCCCAAGAATATCGCCACTCGAAGTTGTAAGTCCTCGAAATCGAAGCGCATGCTCGGGCGTAATTCTCATCTAGGTCGAACGCCGCCTTATACAATTGACGCGCCTTTCGATTGTCCTCACGCCGATAGCGCAAGATACGCTGTTGGCCACGCAACAGCAAACCGTATGCCTCTATATCCGAAGGTTCGACCGTCCGTAAGCGATTTAGCTCCGCTTTCTCGATTTGTACTGCCAGCACGGAGGCGATGGTCTGGGCGATCTCATCCTGGATTTTAAAGATGCCTGTCAGCTCGCGATCGTATCGTTCAGCCCAAAGGTAATGTCCGTTTTCCGCATCAACGAGCTGCACGGAGATCCTTATTCTGTTGTCCGCCTTGCGCAAACTACCCTTGGTCACATAACGCACACCAAGCTGGCGACCGGCTTGCTGCACGGAAAAATGTTCACCCTTGTATGTGGACGAAGAGCCGGACGCGATGACAAAAAGGTCGTGGAACTTTGACAGGTTCGTTGTAATGTCCTCGGTGATCCCGTCGGAAAGGTAATCCTCGGCGGGATCGACGTTTAAATTCTCGAGTGGAAGCAGTGCGACGGATGGCCGTTTGGGCAGGAGCTGTTCCATTTCGACCCCAATTTGGCGGAGCCGGAGACTCGGCGCCATGATTGCCTTGACGCGCTCATCCGTCACTCGATAAATGTCGACAACGTTTCTGATGTTTTTGAGCTTCTTGGGGCCCAAATACTCGTACCCGTAGTGGAGCTTGTTCCGGACCTGCTCGTATACGGTGCCGGAAATACAGATCCCACCCGCTCTGGCGAGCGACTCGATGCGCGCAGCGATATTAACACTCTCTCCAACGATCTTCGCGCCCGCCAGGATCACGTCACCGAGATTGATGCCGATCCGGAATTCGATGCGCCGGTCATCGACCACTTCGGTGTTTTTTTCTTTTACAACACGTTGGAAGTCCACTGCAAATTGCACGGCGCTGACGACGCTATCAAACAGCGCGAGTATTCCATCACCGCGGACTTCTATTATTTTCCCATCGTAGTCTTTACACTTGCTTTCAATGCTTTGGATATGGTCCGATATCGCGCTATAGGTTGCTTCCTCATCAATTCCCATGAGCCGGCTATAACCAACCACATCAGCAAAAAAAATCGCCGACAAACGGCGTGGACCGATTGAATGGGTTTGGATCATCGTGTTACTTCAGTTTCGCGCATCTTTGTCAAATCATTATCCCCTGCCCGTGAAACGACCTGCTGTTCTAATGCGTGTTGCTCTCACAGGCAACTCGGGTTTGCCGCAATGTTCCGGCATCCGTCTCGAAAGGTGCCCATTTGCGGATAGTCAATCAGCCATCGAAACAACCACACATCCTCCGGCACACCAAATAAATACCAGCAAAAAACATCCGAGTTGCTCGGCTGTGATGACGACGGCGATCGCCTCTAAGGCAGGCCAGTTGGCCATGACCAACTAGTGCAACGCTCCCGCCCCAATGTCACCACCGTTCCGGGATCGAGCCGAGCTTGCAGACCTGCCCGATGCTTCAACCACTCCTTGGCGAGAACGCCGATAATGTATCTGTCGATGTAATCGCCTGCCGAAAAGCAACTCTGTCGAATACATCCTTCGCGGCGAAAGCCACACGCTTCGGTGAGCCTTTGTGACGCATGGTTGTCCGCGCGATGATAAGAGGTGACCCGATGCAATCGTAGTTGTTTAAATGCCAGGTCGAGAAACAGGGCGCAGCTTCGGATTCCGATACCTCTTCGGCGAAAATTTCGGGAAATAAATACGGCGAGAACGGCATTTCCATGTGCGTGGTTTATCTCCTGAAGACCGCCCAAGCCCGCAACATCGCCAGCGACATCTTCCATGACAAACCAGTAACTGGTGCGAGGTTCAGGAGCCAAAATGTTCTCACGCCATCCGACCTCCGTTGCCGCGCCGCATACCGGAACGGATGCGCGGCGATCAAACATGGTTATGTCCTCTATCTGCTCGTACCACTTTCCGAGAACGGGAAGGTGCTCAGGACTCAGAGGCCGTAACCAGATCTGTGAAGTTGAAGTGTTTACACTTTTTTGGGTAGTCATATCGTAATTCAACGGCACTCGAGCCTTTTAAACAGCTCTTTTATGTCGAGCAGTCCAGATCCGAACCCGGGATCCCACTTGCCATTAGTGTGTCCTTGAGGTGTTCGGGCGCTCTTGGTTAGCAATTCACGTACGTCCTGCGGGGTCAAAGTCTTGCATCGCTGGAGCATCAGCGCCACCACACCGGCAACGAACGGCGTCGACATGCTGGTGCCCTGTAACGCCAGGTATGGTTCTGTCTCGTGGTGTCTCGGGCGGAAGTGATCGGCCGTGGCCATTTCACTGTCCGACGCCAGTGCGGCGGTGATATACTGACCCGGCGCTACGATATCCGGTTTTTTCGAATCTGTACGCGTCGGCCCGCGACTTGAGAACGGCGAGAGATCACCAACACGGAGTGCGGTTTTTATGTTCTCGATTGGGGCCGTAACTTCGGGCTGGGAAACAAAGGAGCCGACCACGATCGCCTCTTCAACAGTCGCCGGCATACCGACAGTGCAATCACTAGTCGGGTCGCCCAGAAATAGATGGGCTGTGGTTGCGGGTTCATCGGTCCCGCTCCAGGCGTGTATCTGTCCGTCCTCGACGACGATTCCACGGATACGTATTCGCCAAATATGGTTCAGCCGTCCGTTGTAAATCCTGAGGGAGACCCGTGTGTCTCCATTTGCTCGCATACCTTGACTGAGCCTGAATTCGCCGAACACTGTCAACAGCGGATCTTGGAGAGAGTGAGGGTACTGGGCCCGATCAGGGGTTTCCACCAGGGCTTCAACCCTATCGTCTCCTGGAATCCAGACCTCGACCCATTGGTAGCTATCGTCGCCGACGCGAACCGGAATCACGGTTTCCTCGTCCTTTTTCACCTGGCCTTTCCAGTGGATGCCGTCTTCCGCTTCATTACCGGCGGCTACGACAACGATTCGACCCTCACCCGATTGACGTTCGATCGTTTTCTCGACTGCGGATGTACCGTCGTGGGGGCCAAAATGGCTTCCGTAGCTGAGGCTGATGACAGCAGGCCGGTCCTTGGCCAGCTCGAAGAAGTTCTCAATACCCCATTTTACCGGCGTATTCGTGTAACGGGTCGTGCCCAGGGCCATTATCGTTGCTTCAGGCGCGACACCCTGGAACTTATAGTGCTTAGACGCGCGTCCATTTCCTGCAGCGATCGACATACAATGCGTGCCGTGTCCCCTTGGGTCCCGGTGTGCAATGTATTTGCTCCCATTTAGGGCTTTATTGATATCATCAGCGTCGTAATCGTGCTGCGGTTTCTGGCGCCCGATCCTGAAACCCGTCCCTCCATCGTCGGGGCCGTCTTCCCCCTCGTCGCCCCACCAGGCGTAGCGTGCGACCCGGGTCTTGCCGTCGGAATGACGGAAATCCCCATGCCACCAATCGAGTCCGGAGTCGACCGTTGCGATAACAACGTTCTTACCCGTTAATGGTTCATTCGATATAGGTAGTTTTGGTCTGAAGTCGGTAAGACCGACCTCAGAACGCGCATGGTTCAACCGCGGGATTAGAAGCTCCGCAGGTATTTCCACCGACTCTATCCCTGTGAGTTTTTCGATTTCCCGCAGTTTCTTCAGCGGCAGCGTTACCAACAATACCCCCTTTGCACCTGAGACCTCAAATTCTTTCAAGCGCAGCCACTCACTGACCTCTTCGTGTTTTCCGGGATCAGTTACAACAGTCACCATGATTTTATCGTCAAGACCGATCAGCCGTGTCTCCCGTCCGGGCGCCCTAACCCTGGATTGTGCACCTTCTTTCTCCAGCGAGGCCAGCAGACCACGGAGCTCAAGATCCAAAACGCTTCTTTCGTCTAAATCTGTCATGACCACCTCCTATTTGTTTTCGGAACCGTTAACGCTCGTCTCGGCAGCCGGTTCGGACTGCTGAAACACTGCGCGCGCGCTGCCAGGCAGTCGTCTGTTCGAGCTCATATGCCACGGGTTGGCGCGGCCGCCCATCCCTCAGATAGTCATTGACCAGGCCGATCAGCTCGAGTGCGTCGGCGCGCTTGACCGAAGTCCGGCCCCCATTGTCAAACCACACCTGAAAACGGGTGATTGCTCCTGGCGCTAAGCCGTTTGCACGCGCAAGATCAAAGATCTGCGGATAAGTTCTCTGTCTATAGTGAAGGTGTTTGGCAGTGCGCTCTAAGGCCGTCGCTGAAGAGCGCTCTATGACGCCGGCAGTGACCGCCCGCTGCAAGGTCGCCCGTATGTCGACCATCGCTTCGGTGATCTGAGCATAGTGCTCTGAGGCAGCGCCCAAGTGCATCACCGTCACCTCGTCGTCGTCTTCAAGCAAGCCGTCACGAAAGGCCTCAAAAACACGGCCGACACCGATCATACCGAAGGCCTCGAGCTCAGCGGCCCGCAGTGCACCCATGCTTGCCGCACCGATGACATGGGTCCTGTGGGTGAGTGCCCACAACACCTCCTTGTGCCACACAGAGGGCACCCAGTCGAAGTAGCCGTCAATCAAGCCAATGACCCCGAAACCCTCTGCCGCGGCCCGATACAAGTCGCCCTGGGACGCCGGTGGCCGCCACTCGGCAACCGTGACTCGACGTACCTCGTTCGGCGGCAGGCTCGGTCCCGAAAAAACGACGGCCTTCATAGCCAGTTTTCTCCTGCCGCCCGGGCCCTCGGACCCAATGCATAGTCCTCGATCCCGATACTGTCCTCCAAACCCGGGACGACGACCCGCACAACCGGAATCGAGTACTCGGGCAGGGTAAGGTTGACAACGAGAACCCGATCCAAACCAGCACGGCATACCCGCTGCAACAACCACTGCAGGTCATCGACGAGGGTCTCACCGTCGTAGTTCGGTACGTCGGTGAAGTTACAGCCACAGGGCTCCTCGAGGATGATTTGACGCTGCCTGGCAACCGCATACTCGGGCGGCGAGCGGTATCCAGCGCGTTGCAAATCGTCACGCGAACCGGCGATTCGAGTGAGGCGATGCTGGGCCGCCTCGGTTAGCGCACGCGCCAGCGACACCCTCCGATCAGCATGGCACCCGGCACCGGTGTATCGGTGCCGGTCCAAGGTCCCATCATCGACCATGGCGGTAACGTCGCAGCGAAACGCCGCCACGCCGATGTCACTCGTTACGTTCCATATCGCGGTCGCGAACCCTGCCGTATGGAATTTGTCCAGCAGCTCGAGACAGAGCTTATCATTAACAGTCGCCAAGTCGAGTCGGGTCCGTTGCCGGCTCCAAGGAAACGAATTCGCCTCGCCCCACAGGGTTCGAGCATCCCGCTCAATGACTTCGCAGAGCCCATGGATGATCGCCTCATGCATGTGATTGCCGGCGGCCAGACCATTGGATGTGGCGAGGAAACACCCGGACCCCGGCGGCGCCGGTTGAGTAAAGCGGGTGTGTACCACCTCGTGAGGAAGCCAGACGCACTCTTCGTTCAACAGGTCCCAAGACAACACCCAGTTCAAATGGCGGTCGGATGTATATTGGGATCGGGTAGTTTTGGGAAGATTCTCGACCCTGGCAACCGCTATCTCGCTATGCGCCAAAGTATCAAAACTTGCCCAGGTTCGCTCCAGATGATCACGCTCAGCATGAAAACCTTCGACAGCCTCCATGATTGCCGAGGCTTTCGCGGCATTCAGTGTCGCGCCCTTGCCCTGAGCCACGGACACGGACCGTGAATTGGGACGAATTGCCGCCGCGACGGGAATGCCAATGACGTCGAGACCGGTGACATTGGCGACCCGTGTGATGGCAAACCGCTCCAGCAACGGCTCGACGACCGCCAACGTTTGCTCAGGCGCGACGCTGCGATGGGTTCCGAGCCGGAATGCCTTGGTTAGGCAATCTTTGCCGCGCTCATCATGCACGGAGTATCGCATGGAGAGGTATAAGGCGCTGTCAATGACCATAATCGTCGATCGTTCGGCGGCCGATCCATGTCTCGCTCACGCATCGACCGATGGCCGCGATTAGCCGCGCAATTATATTGCCACAAAATTCCTGACACCATTAGCCATCAAACCGGATAACTTACGAGTCCTTGAACTTGATAACGTTGCAGCCGTGCGGATCAGCTCACTAGCTTCTCATGATTGGTACCAGCTTCTGGTTCCGTGATGTCATCACCCAAGACAGCGTTTTGTACCCCGATCATTGGCATTGCGAAGGTGAGCGAAGTGATCATTCTTGAACGCTCCGCTCCTGTAAGCTCTTTGATCGTTAGTGCTTCCACATCGGCCACAAACACCTCGTCGGAATTGCTACGAACTACAAGTTTTCTTGCCATTTGTCGACTCCCTCCTTAAAGTGAAAATAACAAAGTCTTGTCAGTTGGCCACAGATTAGTTGAAAAGGATAA
>CALZJV010000268.1 GCA_945787595.1 uncultured Desulfobacterales bacterium
AAATGTCCATGCCCTTTTATGTCACCACCCCGATCTATTATGTTAATGCTCGTCCCCATTTAGGGCACGCTTATACCACCATCGTGGCGGATGTTGCCGCGCGTTTTCATACGATGCGCGCATGCGATGTTTATTTTTTAACCGGTACCGACGAGCATGGTGACAAAGTCGTGCGTGCAGCCAAAAAAGAAAATTTAACCCCTAGGGTTTACGTGGATACTATCAGCCGGTTATTCAGGGATCTATGGCCCGAATTAGGTATCAATAACTCCGCATTCATTCGCACCACCGATTCCGCCCACATGGCGGTCGTAGAAAAGGTGCTGCAAAAAATTTATGATGCGGGTGATATTTATTTTGCCGAATATGAGGGTCTGTATTGTTTCGGGTGCGAGCGTTTTTACACCGAAAGAGAACTTGTGGATGGGCAGTGTCCAGACCATGAAACGAAACCGGAAGTTATCAAAGAATCCAACTATTTTTTTAAAATGAGTCGTTATCAAGACTGGCTCGTGGATCATATCCGCAACACGCCGGATTTCATTCGTCCCCAACGCTACAAAAACGAGGCCCTGGCTTTTTTAAACGAGCCGCTGGAGGACCTATGTATTTCTAGACCTAAATCCAGGCTGAAATGGGGCATTACCCTGCCCTTTGATAATAGCTATGTCACCTATGTATGGTTTGATGCTCTTTTAAACTATGTCTCCGCGTTGGGATATCCCGAGGGGGACCTGTTTAAAACCTTCTGGCCGGCAGCTCAGCACGTAGTGGCCAAGGACATTCTCAAACCCCATGGTATCTATTGGCCGATCATGCTTAAAGCGGCCGGTATT
This sequence comes from uncultured Desulfobacterales bacterium, assembly GCA_945787595.1. The sequence continues at coordinate 837 of CALZJV010000268.1, forward strand.
CCGGTATACGAGCATTTGAATGTTCACGGATACTGGAATATTGAAGACAGCAAAATGTCAAAAAGCCTGGGGAATGTGGTTGAACCCATCGAACTTAAAAATATTTACGGTCTGGATGCCTTCCGCTTTTTTTTAATTCGCGATATGGCATTCGGACTCGATTCCAGTTTCAGTGAAACTTCTTTGGTTCAGCGCATCAATTCTGATCTGGCCAATGATCTCGGCAATCTGTTTTCCAGGGTTCTTTCAATGGTTCATAAATATTTTGAAGGGGTTGTCCCTGAAATCGAGCCAAAAGTGGAAGCCGAATGTGAACTCGGACTGGAAGCAAATGCTCAGAGTGCCATTGCCGATTACGAAGGCTTTATGGAGTCATTCCAGTTTCACAACGCGCTGCAGGCAGTTTGGAAATTCATTAGCAAAATGAATAAATATGTGGATGTCACCGCCCCATGGGAGCTGGCAAAGAAGAAATCAAGCCGTAAATCCCTGGCGGTCGTTATCTATAATTTGCTTGAAGGATTGAGAATCATTTCCGGTCTTATTTATCCAGTCATGCCCGATACGGCAGTCAAAATGCAAAAACATCTCGGACTTGATCCCAAGAGGTCCTTTTATCTTCTTGATCGACTCAAAACCTGGAAATCCATCAAACCCGGCACCCGGTTGCCGAAATCCATTGTTCTTTTTCCGCGAGTCGATCTAGCTGAAAAAAAGGCTGATCCATCGGTCAAACCGCAAGCATATGTTAACCAACCTGAAATCAAACCGGAGATCACGATGGAAGAATTCAGCAAGATTGATCTTCGTGTGGCAACCGTGGTTCATGCAGAGAGGATTCCCAGAGCGAAGAAAATTTTAAAACTTGAAGTGAATCTAGGGCAAAAACGGACGATTGTCGCAGGCATCGCACAAAACTATACACCTGAAGAACTCATCGGCAAACAAATCATTATTGTTGCCAACTTAAAACCGGCCAAACTCATGGGAATTGTTTCCAACGGTATGTTGATAGCCGCGGTCGATGATTCCGGTCCAATCCTAACAGCTCTGGACAAACCCGTAGATCCCGGAACACCTTTGAGTTGAAACAAACACCGGCTTTAGCAATAAACCATGGGTGCTGGACCTCGATAGAAGAGTTATTCCTGCATCCTTCCGGAGTGACGGCCCCGGGGGTATGCTGGTGTGCCGACAATTGTATTTCTCTCAAAAATGTCCGGTAACAATAATACAGGCGGGCTTCCGCCATGTTACGGAATCATCCCAGCACGCTATGGGTCCAAACGGTTTCCAGGCAAGCCTTTGGCCGATATCCTCGGTAAGCCCATGATCCTGCATGTCTATGAGCGAGCCCGGCGATGCGCAGGACTATCGTCCGTTTTTTTGGCTACCGATGATGATCGAATTCGTTTAGTCGCGCAAAAATGGGATATCCCGGTGGTTATGACCCGCACAACTCATCCCAGTGGCACGGATCGCGTCATGGAAGCAGCCGCAAAGCTGAACCTGCCCCCTGACTCGATCGTCGTCAACATTCAGGGAGATGAACCCGCTTTGGAACCCGCCATGCTCACCCAGCTGATCCGTCCATTTAGCGCGGCCGATGTTCAGGTGACAACTTTGGCACGTAAAATAAAAGCTGCGGATGTTGGAAATCCTAACCTGGTAAAAGTCGTATTTTCCGGAGACGGACGGGCACTATATTTTTCGCGTTCTCCGATACCCCATCAGCGTGAGGAACCAAAAAAACATTACTATGGTCATATCGGAATCTATGCACTTCGCATGAAGGCGCTGGAAAAATTTGTTGCTTTAGACCAAACCCGTCTTGAACTTATCGAAAGACTCGAACAACTGAGACTAATTGAAAACAATATAGCCATCCACATTGTGGTCACCGATCATCATACCTGTGGCGTGGACCGTCCCGAGGACATTGAAACTGTCCGTAAGATTATATCTGGCAAGAGCCGAGATAATGACAACTAAAGGTTCAGATTGATTGATTAAAGGAACAGACCAAATGAAACGTTCTATCAGACGAATACTAAATAAGACGACAGAGGCTTTCGTTCTAGCTGCGCGTTACATCTGTGGACGATTGCACAACATTTTGACTGCAGAGGTTTACGTCGGCAGAAACATCGCTCATGTACCCCTGGGCGCACTCGTTTTTTTCCCTTTGCGGGATAACACATTTTGCTGCGGTATCGCTGCAATCGTTTCTTATAAATCAAAAAAATCAACACCCCCCGTGTTAGACACGGCCGCATTAGAGGATATGATTTCTCAAATCGTGCAATCGGGATACGAAAGCTGTAATAAAGCTAATGACACGGATATTGACGGTTACTACCTTGGCGGTAAATCCCACCTCGATTCTCTGTCGCAGGCGATTCAAAATTTAAAGTGTGCAGACCGGTTTTATGCCATTTTTATAAATTCCACTGACCGTAGGCAGTTGGCAGACCTTTTTGATCGGCTGACTGGCATAATTACTGCTGAAGCACAATTGTTATCGGAACACATGGGTCGTATCCCGGTGCAGACCCTTGAATTGATGACCGCTCGGATTGAAAAACTTAAGGATATTGCCTGGAGCATTCGCTGGGAAATTATTAATAATGTAGAAAAAATAAAAGATTTATGCCCGGGGCTCAATCAATCGTCGAGTCCCGAAACTGTGTCTATTTTTAAAAAGATAAACGCCGTCTTAAACAGCATGGATCGGCTTGAAGTCAGGGGGCGGGATTCTGCCGGGATTTCCCTGATGTTTGTTCTCAACAAAGCTGAGTTTGATAAATTTGAAAAATCCACCAAACAGGCAAACGTTTATACACAAATAGATGAACGCTGCACCCGTGGTACCCTCGGCAATCGGGGTATCACTGTGCACCACATCCGCAAAGCCGGGAAGAGTGATAAGATAGCCATTGCCATGACTTACAAGGTAGCCAATGAAATCGGCAGCCTGGGAGATAATATCCAATTCTTACGCCGACAGATCGCAGATGATTCGATCCTTCAAATACTTGCTGCCTGTAAGTCTGAGTTTGATACGGTTTCGGCGCACACCCGATGGGCGTCGGTAGGAGCGATCACCGAAGCCAATTGCCACCCGGTAGACAATCAGACCGTCGAAAATGAAGCGGAAAACAACCCTATCATCCATGCCTGCTTAAACGGAGATATTGACAACTATCAGGATTTGAAACGTGAATTGGAACTCGGCGGGGATCGAATCAGCAAAGACATCACCACCGATACCAAAACCATTCCACTGATCATCAGCAAATATTTGCGCCAAGGCCAACCCATCGAAGAAGCCTTTAGGCTGGCGGTCAATGATTTTGAGGGTTCCCATGCCATTTCTATGCACACGGATCTGGCCCCCGGTAAAATTTTTCTGGCCCAGAAAGGCAGCGGTCAAACATTCTTTGTGGGAATCGCCCCGGATCATTTCATTCCCACATCCGAAGTGTACGGGTTTGTCGAAGAGACTTGCAACTTCATCAAGCTGGACGGCGAAACCATGGTAACCGGAAACAGCGGGCCCACCCGGGGGCAGATTTTTGTTTTGAACCAGGCTTCCTCCGGAGGTCTTGAAGGCATCGATGCCCGCTGGTATGATGGCACTCCCCTTAAACTTAGTGAGAAGGACATCAAGCGTACCGAAATTACATCTAGAGATATTGACCGCCAGGGATATCCCCATTATTTTCTAAAAGAAATCTCGGAATCGCCTGATTCCATGGAAAAAACGCTCCATAATCGCTGGAAAGTCACGGAGGACGGAACCCGGCAATACGTCATTGCACTGGATGACACAGTGATTCCCGCTTCGCTGAAAAAAGCACTGACAACCGATCGGATTAAACGGATTTTTTTCATCGGACAGGGCACTGCCGGTGTAGCCGCTATGGCCTGTGCCAATATTATGACTTACTACATGGATAGCCCGCCTTATCATATCAGTGCGTTAAAAGCGTCTGAATTCAGCGGTTTTCAATTAAATGAAAAGGATGATGCCGAGAGTATGGCAGATGCCCTGGTCATTGCCATCAGCCAGTCCGGCACTACCACCGATACCAATCGCACGGTGGATATGGTAAAGGAAAGAGGGGCTTATACCCTGGCAATTGTAAATCGCAGAGATTCGGATATTACCTTCAAAGTCGACGGGGTCATGTACACCAGCAGCGGCCGTGATGTTGAAATGTCCGTAGCCTCCACTAAAGCATTTTATTCCCAGATCGTTGCCGGCGCCATCCTGGGGCTTTACATAGCGGCCCTGAAAAAGCGCAGAAACGCTGAGTTTGTCACCCGTGAAATAGAGCAACTGCTTGCACTTCCTTCTCACATGCGGAAAATATTGGCCACCAGCGATGCAATCAAGGACTCGGCTACTAAACTCGCCGTCACCAAGACTTACTGGGCTGCAGTGGGCAGTGGTCCAAACAAGGCTTCGGCCGATGAAATACGCATCAAACTTAGCGAACTTTGCTATAAGACGATTTCATCGGATTTTGTTGAGGATAAAAAGCATATCGATTTATCTTCAGAGCCGCTGATTCTAGTCTGTGCCGCCGGTACAAGAAACACGGTGATTGGCGACATCATAAAGGACACCGCCATATTCAAGGCACACAAGGCCACCCCCATCGTTATTGCGGATCAAGGCGAAAATCGTTTCGCACCCTATGCCGATACCGTATTCTGGGTGCCCCGTGTCAGCGAACATTTCGCTCCCATTTTAAACACCCTGGTCGGCCACATATGGGGGTATTATGCTGCATTGTCCATCAATGAGGGCTCTCGATTTTTGTATGGCTTTCGGGATGAAATTAAAAATACCATTGAAGAATATACCGCCCGGGGCCTCAATGTATACGAAATCATTCTTGAAAAGCCTTTCCGGGAAAAAATTGCTGAATTCTATAACAAGTTTAGAAAAAAAAGGGCCACCAATCAATTTCCCGTCACCATTGGATTTGATGTCGTATCCGATCTGACCCTGCTGCTTAAATATTTATCCGGACGACTGCCGGTATCGGATTTTGATCTCGATTTTAACCAAAAGGGCACGGCAGTGAATATGCTCAATACGTTTTTCAATTGTTTATCAGTCGGAATCAGCTCCATGGCGCGGCCAGTGGATGCCATCAAACACCAGGCGAAGACCGTCACAGTAGGAACCAGCCGAATCAGCGAACGCATCGAAGGCATTCTGTTTGATGCCTTAAGCATTGAGAACCTTACAATTTCCCAGTTAACCAACATGAATATTATTGTGTTGAAAAATCTGCAGGGCATTATCGAGCAAATCGAAGGTTCCACTCTTTACCGTGTCAACGGCTTGAATGTTCTCGGCGAGCCCTCGGAAGACACTAAAATTGAGGTCATCAAAAAACGGGGGGATATTGCTGACGTGCCGTCTAGGGTTGAAACGGACAACCGCTTGAAAGGAACGAAACGCATCATCGTGAGGCAGGGAAATGTTTACATCGGCAAAGGCCGTAAGGATGAACGCAGTATCATGATTATTCCCATTTTAACCACTTCTGATACCGGCCCGAATAGAATTGGATACTTGTTACTGTTGCATGTATCTTTTCGTCAAAACATCACCCTTGAAACCCGTGTTAAAGCACTGGGCGGCAAATACGAGCACATTAAAAATATCGTGCAGGAAAACAGCATTACCTGGCAAGATAGTTTTCTACATATTCTTGAAATTGAAGAACTTTTTGGCCGATCGGCTGAAAAAATCGCCGATTTTATTGTATCACGGCAAAATGGAGGGATAAAAGCAGACTCAACGATAGGCAGCCACGAGAGTCAAATGTTATCAAAAATTTGACATCTGAATACGTGTCGTTATAAAATAGTCAAATATAGTGAAACTTTATTTCTTTTTCATACGAATTCCAAAACGTACATATTCTCCCAATCCCATATACCAGAGTGTTTAGAGCTGTATGTCAATAAGGGTTGGGTTTGTTTCGCCGCCAGCTGCCGGTCGGGTAAAGATGAGCTCTGACAAAAACTAGGGATGTATATAAATGGATAACAATCACACTGACATAAATGCCTCCATCGCTCATATAAACGAGATCTCTGCCTGGGTCTCATCCGTACAGGATCTCGACCAGCTTCTAGAACTCATTATCGAAACCGCCACCCGGATGATGGATGCCAAGGCCAGCTCGCTTTTACTGCTCGACAGCAGAACCCAAAAACTATACTTTAAGGTGGCCACCGGTGCAAAGGGAACCGATATCAAACAGTTCGAAATTGATCTCGGGCAGGGCATCGCCGGCCATGTTGCCCAAACGGGGGAGCCGCTCTTGATCCCGGACGTGGCCCAAGATCCTCGCTGGTATAAAGAAATCAGTGAATCCATTGGGTTTAAAACCCAATCTATTGCTTGTGTACCGATGAAGATAAATGGAGAAACCATCGGTGTGGTTGAAATTATTGACAAAGCCGACGGCAGTTCGATTCGGGAGGAAGATTTAAAAATATTGTCTGTTTTTGCCGATCTGGCTGCCCGGGCCATCGGTAATGCCCGCAAAATCGAACACGATAAAAAAGAAATCATAGATCTGAAAAATGAGTTGCGGGGTAAATATGAAATAATAGGTGAAAGCAAGGCACTACGTAAGGTCATCTCCGACGCTATCAAGGTTGCCAATTCCAAATCCACCACCCTGCTTTTGGGAGAAAGCGGAACCGGCAAGGAATTGTTGGCTCGGTTGATTCATCGAGTCGGGCCAAGAAAAGATGAGCCCATGATTGTGCTCAATTGCGCCGCCTTGCCGGAGACGTTGCTTGAAGATGAGTTGTTCGGCCATGAAAAAGGAGCGTACACCGGCGCAGTTGCTCGAAAAATCGGTAAATTTGAACTGGCCGACGGTGGCACTATTTTTCTGGATGAAATCGGAGAAATGAGTCCCAGCATGCAATCCAAACTCCTGCGCATTTTACAGGAAGGCGTCTTTTACCGAGTGGGGGGCAATAAAGCAATTCCCGTGGATGTACGCGTATTATCGGCTACCAACCGCAATATAGAAGAGGATGTCGCCCAGGGAAAATTCCGTGAAGATCTGTACTACCGCATAAATGTGGTTCAGATTAGTATGCCTCCTCTAAGAGAACGCAGAGAAGACATCGTGATGCTGGCCGAGCATTTTTTAGATATCTTCAAGAAGGAGAGGGGGACGTCCAATTTAGCTATATCTAAAGAGGCCATGGATCTCATGGTCGAATATGACTGGCCTGGTAATGTGAGAGAAATGAAAAATGCCCTGGAAAGGGCGGTCGTCATGGGTAACGGGAAACAACGTTTGCCTGCACACCCCAATATCCCGGTTTGGTGGTGGGATTGTCATTGAAAGAGGCCACCGACATGTTTAAAAAAGAATTCATTGTCACAAACCTCAGACACACTGAGGGCAACCGGAGTATGGCAGCAAAAATAATGAAAATTCAACGTACGTATCTATCGCGGTTGATTGCCAAATTCGGTATAACCTAAGCCGGATCCGCCGGCTTCCGGCTCGTAGAGCCTACAGCTCGGAGAGAGGCGGAGAATTGAAAATTTGTGGTTGTCGCTTTGCTCCCTCATTTTTTGGATAGTTCTTTCTATAATCGAAAGAATTCCTTAAATATTTAATCTTCAATCGAGAATCTTCAATCGAAGGTAACCCTGAACGGTGAACCCTAAACCACTGAACGCTTCCGAATATAGCTTATTGCTGGTGGATGACGACCCATTTATACTTGAGGGTATCGGAAAAGATCTGGAGGGCAATGGATATCGACTCAAGTGATTATTTTAACCGGGTTTGGTGCTCTTGATTCGGCCATTGAAGCCCTGCGCAGCAAAGCCGATGATTTCCTCCTCAAGCCCTGCGAATCCCAGGAGATGTTGTTCCGCGTAAAAAATTGTCTCGAAAAACGGGAGCTGATCCGCAAAATCAATCTGTATCAAAAAATTTTGCCCATGTGCTGCGTTTGTAAAAAAATCAGGGACGACACCAATAGAGAACCCGGCAAGGGTGAATGGATATCAATCGAAAAATTTATTCATGAAAATGCCGATCTTGATATAACCTCCGGTTATTGCCCTGAATGCACTCAAAAAACACTGAATGAATTTGGTTATAGGGACAGGCATTAATCAGAATCGAATGGAAGGAGTGCTGAAATGATCTCGATATTCGCAAAATTTTGTCTGGCACCGGTATTGGTAACAGTGTTGACAACTGCATCCTGGGTCTTTGCCGCTGTTGAAATTAACCTTCAAAAAACATTGAAAACCGATGGTGTACCTGTTGATATGGTGGTCTCCCAAGACGGCAATTTGACCTTTGTCCTCACCGATAATGGTAAGGTTCTGATCTACGACCGAATTGGAAAACTAACGGATACCGTCGTGATCGGCCCTCATATCGATCAAATTGAGATCGGCCCGAGCGGAGAAAGGCTGTTTGCCGCCAGCCGGCAAAATAAAACAGTGGAAATTATCACTCTTGATTTCATCCGCCAGATTAATACACTGGGATCCCCCTCTAAAGGCCCGTTTGAAGCAGCGGTGGTCATCGTAGTGTTTAGTGACTTCCAATGAAGTTACTGTGCGAGGCTGGTGCCTCAGCTTGAGCAGTTGCTCATAAAATATCCCGGTAAAATAAAGCTATTTTTTAAAAACTTTCCTATCAGGAGTCACAAGTATGCGGTTAAAGCAGCCGTGGCGGCACTGGCAGCGGAAACGCAAGGAAAATTCTGGGAATTTCACGACGCGCTTTTTAATAACTACAACCGTCTCAACGACCAAAAAATCCAGGAAATCGTTGGCCTTCTGGGTCTGGATGAAACTAAATTTGAAGAACAGCAAAAGAATCCCGCTGTCACAGAGCGCATCCGACAGGATTACCAGGAAGGCATCCGGCTGGGGGTGAAAGGAACACCCACGATATTTATCAATGGCAAAAAACTACGGAACCGTGGCATAAAAAGCATGGAAGCGGTCATCGAAAAAAATCTGCAAAAACAACAGGAGAAAAGCCAAAAGGAAGCTACACAATAGGCCCCTAGCCCACACAAGCTTAGCCGGTCGTAGCGCAGCGTAAATCCCGTTTTATCGGGGAATTGAAAATTGAAGATTGAAGATTGAAGATTTGTGGATGTCGCTTCGCTCCGTTCTTTTTAAAATTGATCCGCGCGGACCTTAAATATTCAATCTTCAATCGACAATTTTCAATATTACCCCGCCCTTGCTTTCGAATATTCCAGCGCCGCTCCGATAAAATCCCTGAAAAGCGGATGCGGATCCATTGGACGCGATTTGAACTCCGGATGGAACTGGCATCCAAGAAACCAGGGATGGTGCTTAATTTCAATAATCTCCACCAGATCACCGGAGGGTGAGCTGCCGCTGACCACCAGCCCTTTTTCAATTAACAGCGTTTTGTAATCATTGTTGAATTCGTAACGGTGGCGGTGACGCTCGGATATCTCTTCCACACCGTATGCCCGGTAAGCAAGGGTTTCCTTTGTCAAGCGACAGGGATAAGCCCCCAGACGCATGGTGGCCCCCTTGTCCGAGGATTCATCCCGACGCTGGAGGGTGCCTGTTCTCTGGTCAAACCACTCCAGCATCAGGTAAATAACCGCATCCGGCGTAAATTCATTGAATTCCGAACTGTTGGCATCTTTTAACCCTGCTAGGTTGCGCGCAAACTCTACCACGGCGACATGCATTCCCAGGCATATTCCGAAATAGGGTATTTTATTTACCCGGGCGTGGTTCGCCGAGCATATTTTGCCTTCAATGCCACGTTTTCCGAAACCACCGGGCACCAGTATGCCATCGGCATCGGCCAACATCTGGCTGCAAGTTCCGTCTTCTATTTTCTCTGAGTCAACGAATATCAGATTTACTTTACAATTGTTGGCGGCTCCACCGTGGTAAAGGGCTTCGTTTAGGCTTTTATAGGACTCAGTCAGATCGACATATTTTCCGACAATGGCGATGTTCACGGATTGATGCATCACCTGGATTTTATGAACCAGCTCCTCCCAAGCTTCAAGCCTGGGTGCCCGGGTCCAGATATTAAGCAATTCGACAATCTTGCCATCCAAGCCTTCTTTATGAAACACCAGCGGGACTTCATATATACATTCCACGTCTTTGGCAGTTACCACCGCATCGATGCCGACATTGCAAAAAAGAGAAATTTTAGCCTTGATTTCTCTGGACAGATACTGATCGGTTCGGCACAGAAGAATATCAGGTTGAATCCCGATACTGCGCAGCTCTTTTACGCTGTGCTGGGTGGGCTTTGTTTTCACCTCGCCTGCAGTGCCAATATACGGTACGAGAGTCAAATGAATGTACAATGTATTGTCCTTGCCTGCATCAACTTTAAACTGCCGGATAGCCTCCAGAAATGGCAGGCTCTCAATATCGCCGATGGTACCGCCAATCTCGACAATCACAATATCCACATCCTTGGCGGCCAGCTTGATGCTGTGTTTTATCTCATCTGTGATATGCGGAATAACCTGGACCGTTCCACCAAGATAGTCTCCACGGCGCTCCTTTGATATGACCGAATGATAAATTTTCCCGGTCGTAAAATTGTTATCGTGGCCTAATTTGGCATGGGTAAACCGCTCATAGTGTCCAAGATCCAGGTCCGTTTCAGCACCGTCATCGGTAACAAAAACCTCGCCGTGCTGGAAAGGATTCATGGTGCCGGGATCGACATTAATATAGGGATCCAATTTCTGAATGGTTACCGTAAGTCCTCGGCTTTCCAACAGGGCACCGATGGCCGCCGAAGCCAAGCCTTTACCCAGAGAGGACAGTACGCCACCGGTTACAAATATATATTTTGTATTATCTCCCATAGGTCTACCTCAAGATTGATGTTAGTGATTTTATGGATTACATTGAGGGATTTAATTCTACCCGGCCACATATTTCAGGACACGGAAATTAATAATTATCCAATTAGATGATCTCACCGAAAAAAGCGAAAACCCCCTTGTGCTATCGCCCAAAGGGGTTTAGATCATTGTAAATGTATTAAAATATCGGCGTTTGGTTGGAATTTTAACTGGACCCTCTTATTTCCTTTTAGTCTTGAGCCATGTATTGTCAGGCCTATTACCAAATTGCGGTTTATCGAGTACCAATAATAAAATAATAGATCAAGAAAGTAAAGCCGGAATTTTTACATTTTTAGGGTTATTCATAAATACGCCTGAATTCCTCGATAGTTTTTTCAACCTCGCTGGGTTCTTCGGGCTCACCGGGCACAATCGGTTGTATAGGTGCCCGGGGAAAAACCGTCTCCAGATAGTCGATATCAAAAAGTTCCGCTGGAAAATTTGCGTTCTCCTCAAAATTAATGGCTTGATTCATGCGAACCAAACTCCCGTCCTGATAGAACTCAATGCGGGACGGATAACGGATTTTACCTATCTCCCACCAGATCAGATAACGAATCTCAAGTGTATCCGAGTCGCTGGCAGGATCGACACCTTTGATAATCCAGCGAAAAGGCAGAAAGGTGTCCTGATCAATCCATACCTGAGAAACCGACTCATCCGGATATTTCGCTCCAATGACAAATGCTATTTGTTCCTCATATCGTCCCAGACTCGATATGGAGACATCCACCCCCAGTTGGAACAGCCTTTCAATAAGTTCCTCACGTGAATGGTAAAAAAGAAGATCCTTGTAGAGATCGAACCGATTTGCAGCCCCAGACACACTGTTTCCGTCAATTAGTGTCAGGGTCTTTCCGTCGGAAAAAATGAAAATGCGCTCGGAATCATTGGATCTTGCATCCGAACGAAAGGCTTGAGAAAAGATATATCTTAAGGATCCTTCCAGTTCCATAGTTTCCTGCACCTCGGCCCTCTCATCGTCATAAAAGTCTCCCGTGGGGAGCCACCCGCCCGGAGTATTAAACGCATCAAAGGACTGTTTTAATTCACTACCAGGGGAAATCTGCTCTGAATCATCAACAATACCAGACCGATAGAAGAAAATCTTATGAGAAACAAATAGGCTTTTGGCCTTTCCAAGATTTTCTATCATCAAATCGAGTACATGGGGTCCCTGAAGCACGTAGGCATGAATCGGGGCAACGAAAACAACTAAAATGGCAACAAGAAATGCAACAATAAGGTTTTTCTTAAAATCAGAATTCATAGATAACTCGGTTTGTTAAATTACTCACTAGGATGATGATTCCCAAATAATCGAATATGATTTTCCCTCTTGAGAAGGGTATAGGGTTTCATGGTTTCGGGTTTCAGTGTTCAGGTTTCAGGTTTCAGGGATAACATTTCCGGGGCCTCATATGAAACGACACTTACACTGCGTTGGCCTCCGCGGTGGATAACGACCGGACATTGTATCCCATAATGCCGAAGTTTATTTTTCGCTTGAACTGGCCGCTTTTCAGACCAGCGGCTGGGCTGACACCTGAAACCTGAAACCAATTAAGCGGGCTGCGAATTCATTAACGGCAAAATTGAAATATTAATTTTTAACCGATTCACTAGAGCTATCCGGCAAAGAAGATCCGCTGCCCAGTCTGCGGTACTGCTTTGAGCCTTCAGCTTCCAGTATAGGTTTATCTTAGCGTTGCAAAAGCCGGAGGGCTTCAGAGTCAAGGCCTCAAGTGTGAAGTCCGCCTCCGGTGGAACAACACAGGATCTGAAGTCCTGCGGCTTTCCGCGTTGTTATCAGGTTAAACATTGGGGTTTAGAACAATTCCTGAGCAAATAATGCCGCCTCACCCAATTCTTCCTCGATTCGCATGAGTTGATTATATTTAGCTAGCCGATCACTGCGGGACAAGGAGCCTGTCTTTATCTGACCGCTGTTTACCGCCACCACAAGGTCGGCGATGAATGTGTCTTCAGTTTCACCGGAGCGGTGAGATATTACCGTGGTGTATCCAACCTGGTTGGCCATCTCGATACAATCCAGAGTTTCAGTGACGGTCCCGATCTGGTTCAGCTTTATTAAAATGGAATTTGCAATGCCCTGATCAATTCCCTTGTTGAATATCTTGGGGTTGGTCACGAATATATCGTCGCCTACGAGCTGAACGGCTCCCTCCAGTCGGTCTGTCATGGTTTTCCAGCCATCCCAATCTCCTTCAGCGAGGCCATCCTCAATAGAAAGAATTGGATAGCGATTGATGAGCTCTTCATAATAATCGGTCATCTTAGCGGCCGTCAATTTTTTCTTTTCGGATTTCAAGACGTATTTTCCGTTGTGATAAAATTCACTGGCCGCTGCGTCCAGACCGATTCCTATATCTTTACCGGGCTTGTAGCCGGCATTTTCGATGGCCGTCATGATAAGTTGAATGGCGGTTTCATTGGATTCAAGGTCCGGCGCAAATCCACCTTCATCGCCGACTGCCGTGGAGAGCTTTCGATCTTTGAGAATTGCTTTTAACTTGTGAAAGGTTTCCGCGCCCATCTGAACCGCCTGAGCAATGGATTTTGCTCCGAAGGGAATGATCATAAATTCCTGGATATCCAGATTGTTGCCCGCATGGGCGCCGCCGTTGATGATGTTCATCATCGGAACCGGCAGATTCCTCGCATTGATCCCTCCCAGATACCGGTAAAGCGGCATCTCATACGCCATAGCCGCAGCTCTGGCAACTGCCATGGAGACACCAAGGATAGCGTTGGCGCCCAGTTTTGCTTTATTTGCCGTACCGTCCAGCTTGATCAAGCAGTGATCTAACGTAATCTGATTGGCGGCATCTAGTCCCATGATAGCAGGAGCGATGACGGTGCGAACATTTTTCACCGCTTTGGTAACACCCTTGCCGCCAAAACGCTTAGAACGTTTGTCTCTCATCTCCAGGGCCTCCCGTTTTCCAGTGGAGGCACCGGATGGGACAGCCGCTCGTCCCATGACTCCGCATGCGAGATAGATATCTACTTCAACCGTGGGATTTCCTCTCGAATCCATGATCTCTCTGGCTTTTACATCAACTATTTCAGTCATGTCAACCTCCCCTGCAGAACAGTGATTTATTGAAAATTGAAATTTTCAAATTTCAAACCCTTAAAAAATAGGGCGTCTATAGATTTAAAAAAACGATTCTATAACCAAAAAAAGGTCGTCGCTAAAGGCCGGTGGATGTTTTGTTGGGTTATGGTCTCGAAAAAAAATGTCTTGTGAATATTGACAAAATTTGTAGAAATGTTACTCTGCTTCCACTGGTATGTCAAGTTCGGGCCATGAATTCCGATTTTTACAGGTTAGGGTGCTCATGCAGAACAAAAAGACCAACTTATATTCTCAGGCCCATCTGATAGTTGTTCCCGGCCGCCCACTGTCGATGATGTGTGCCGGGTCATCAATTTTTCCGTAGAACAGGGCTACTTCATCTGTCGCAAACTCCAAGAAATTGACATTATCAAGACCGTGGAGGGAACCTACGGTACCCGTTTGTTCATCAGCGACCATTTAAAATTGGAAGACCTGCCCCGCGATGAGCCTGAGAACAAACTGGAAGATGATCTCAAAAAATTTCAGAGCACCCAGAAAGCTCTTTCCCAAAAAATAGAGTCTTTTCAGGCCCAGCAGAAGCAAAAGAAAAAAGATCTCTTTGCTGAAATGGAAAAAAAATTAAAAGAAGAATTAGAAAAGAAGTAATACTTTAAACCTTATCGAAGTCTTATGTCCCAATTCCACAGTCCTTTCCTTTTTTTCATTTTCACTCCTTTGGGAAGCGGTTCGATCAAATCGACAAACAGGGCATATCCGGCACTTTGCAGCGCTTTTTTATGGGAGCTCAAATCCAGTTTCCAGTTTGGATAGATCCAGTAATCCGGACCATGGCGGGTGGCCCAGGCTTGTTCACCCATGGGGCTTGAAAAAGCTTTATTCTGTTGGATATCTTCCGCAAGTGTTCTCGCCACACATAGGGGCCAATTTCCCCCGATTACGATTCCAAGGGGTATCGGGCTGTGTTGTGGCAGCTTAAAATAATCTTCGGCACCAAGTTCGGGGCTTACAATGGCTCCGTTAAAACCCATGGCGCCTGCGGATTCGATGGCCAGCGGATTAGCGAAATTACAGAACGGACCGGCCCAAAGTTTTAAGCCTTTTTGTTTTTTAAAAAATGCGATCTGCCAGGGTGCATTCATCACAAAATGCCGGCCTCCTTTTTTGATTGCAAGCTGCACGTGCTCGGCTACGGTGTTTTCATTTTCAGGCCAGATTACCGGTGCAAGCCACCAATGGATCCTCGAGACAATTTTTCCAGACAATTTTTTTAAAATCCCTCCGGATAACCAGAGTCCGAATTGCCCCGGCGGGTTCGATCCCGGCAGTGAACGGTAAACCGGTAGATCCATCATCCTTGTTTTTTTTGAAAAACCGGTCGGCAACGAAGGAACGAATGGGGGAACACGCCCGGAAGACCTTTGTATGGGATCGAGCTGATCAGCTAGATCCGAAATCATGTCATCTAAATGCTTTTCTCGCCGATCCGTTAAAAACACCGGTGCACCCCTGGAAACTGCTTTTTTCGCAGAAGGGCTGATGTGCAGTCGGCCGCCTTTGGGTACCGATCTTCCGATGCGTTTTATACGGTGCCCGGTTTCGTCTTCGTATCCTATCCGCAAAACATCTCCCGCAAACAACTCTTCCCTCGTAATGAAATAGGAATTTTGCCTGGCTCCTTTGATCGTCCCCACCAGCAGGCCGGAACCGGTTTGTCTGAGAAGATTGACAGGATTCTGCGGCCGCTGGGGTAGAAAATGATAGTGGGTACCTGGGCGGCCCAGAGCACGGGCCAACAGGAGCAGTGCATTTTTTTTCATTTTGGGATCACGGTGGTGATCTCTGAGCATCCGGTAAGCACTAACCGTGTAATACACATAATGTGGGCCTTTTTTGCGGCCCTCAATTTTCCAGGTCCGAACTTTAGGTATGGACAAAATTACCTTGGCCAGAACATCGATGCTTAAATCCTGGCAGGAGAAATATCTGAGGGTTTGGCCAGTCTGGGCATAACGTCGTCGGCAGGGTTGAACACACCGCCCCCTCAGACCGCTCTTTCCTCCCATGTAACTGCTCCAGTAACACCTTCCGGAGACACCGTAGCAAAGCGCACCATGAATAAATACTTCCAGGTCTAAATTGGGTGGACACTCCCGGGCCAGGGTTCTGAGTTCATCGACATTGAGCTCCCGTGGGAGCACCACACGGTTCACCTGAAGCTGTTGCCGGATGACCTGCAGCGCTGTTGAAAAACTCACATTAGCGAGGGTCGAAAGATGAACTTCACCGGAAAATCCGGTCTGTTTGATCAGAGATATCATGCCAAGATCCTGAATGATTATAGCATCAGGCTTGACCCGGCGCTGAAGAAGATCCAGAATTTGCCCGGCCCGCATGAGATCATCGGGTTTTAAAAGGGAATTAAAGGCTACAAATACCTTTACCCCTTTTTTATGGGCTAGGCCGACCAGGACAGTTAACTCCTCGATGGAAAAATTTTTAGCTTCCATACGGGCGGAAAAAAGCTTTAATCCACAGTAAACAGCATCGGCACCGGCAGCCACGGCTGCCAGAAAAGAAGATTTATTGCCGGCCGGAGCGAGGATTTCAGGAGGAGATTTCGGCGGTTGTATTACATCCATTTGTTGTTGATTACAATTTTGATGTTCGCATTAAAAGGAAGAACCAACTAAAACCCTTGATGAAACATTGGGCTGAATACGAGCGTGTCTGATTGACTGGTTGTGGACCAATAGTCGGATACCGTCATTCAACCATTTAAAAACGGTGATTGTCAAGAGATAGCGCCGCTGTATGGGTGAATATGGCTATCAACGGGTACATATTTTCCGATACGCCGTATCCTGAATCAAGTTTAAATACTGTATTTATTTGTGTAAATTTGATATAGTACTGAGTAGCCATCGAGCAATTTCAAGGAAAGAAACCTTACCCTGAATCCCGATTTCATAGGGATAAACTTAACCTGTGGCCGTTTACAACTTGGGAGCCCATATCAATGAATGATGAAAACCGAAACGAACCCCACGGCGGTTCGTTGGTCAATCTTCTTGTAGATGATCAACGCGCCGCCAAGCTAAAAGAAATCGTTTTTAATCTACCGGACATTACCTTGAACGACCGGCAATTGTGTGATTTAGAATTGCTTTCCATCGGTGCGTTTTCGCCACTTAGGGGATTTATGACCCGCTCTGATTATGAATCCGTGATAGATCGCATGCGATTGCAAAACGATCTGTTGTGGCCGATTCCAATTTACCTTGATGTCGACGAACTGCAGGCGCGCAGGCTGGAGGTCGGCCAGTCCGTTGCGCTCAGAGACCCGGAAGGCTTTCTTCTGGCAATCATGCATATTGAGGATATCTGGCAAGCCGACAGGAAAAAAGAAGCCGTAAATGTTTACGGTACCGCTGACCGCAATCATCCCGGGGCGGATTATCTGTTCAGCCGTGTGGGTGAATACTATCTCGGAGGCGCGCTGGAAGTTTTAAGCCTTCCACTTCACTTTGATTTTAAACAGCTTCGCATGGCACCCGAAGAAATTCGGGCGACGTTTAAAAAACTGGCATGGAAGCGGATGACGGGTTTTTTAACTCACAACCCCATCCATCGCCCTCAATTTGAAATGACCATTAATGCCATGCAACAGGCAAGGACAAACCTGCTGCTGCTTCCCATCGTAGGCATGACCAGACCCGGTGATTTTGACCATTACACCCGGGTGAGATGTTATCGCCATGTGGTCCGACACTACCCGCCCGATTCCCACATTTTAAGCATGCTGCCGTTAGCCATGCGCATGTCCGGTCCGAGGGAAGCTCTGCTGCATGCAATCATCGCAAAAAACTATGGCTGCACTCATTTTATCACCGGCCGGGATCATGCAGGTCCTGGCCCGGATGACAACGGTCGACCCTTTTATGAAAGTGACGAAGCCAGCAAATTAGCTGAAAGGCACAGCCAGGAAATCGGTCTGACTGTCGTTCCTTTCACCGAGATGGTTTACCTGCCGTTTGAAGATGAATACCGCTGTGCCGATCAGGTGCCCGAAGGCACCCAGATAATATCTCTTTCCGGGTCCGATATACGTAAGCGAATTCGCACAGGTCGCCGAATACCGGAATGGGCGACTTTCCCCGAAGTCGTTGAGGAGCTGCAAAAAGCCTACCCTCCCCCACGCCGTCAGGGTTTTACGGTGTTTCTAACCGGTCTTTCCGGCTCCGGCAAATCCACCATCGCAAAAATTATCTATGCCCGCTTTCTGGAGCTCGGGGACCGTCCGGTAACCCTGCTGGATGGCGACATTGTGCGACAGAATCTGTCCAGTGAACTGAGTTTCTCCAAAGAACACCGGGATTTAAACGTCCAGCGCATCGGTTTTGTCGCCGGTGAGATCACCAAGAACCGCGGTATCGCAATTTGTGCACCCATTGCGCCCTATGCCAGCACTCGATCCGAGATTAGACGAATTAATGAAAATTATGGGGGTTTTATCGAAGTTCATGTATCAACACCCCTTGAGGTTTGTGAAAAGCGAGACCGCAAGGGCATGTATGCCAAAGCCAGAGCCGGTCTGATCAAGGATTTCACCGGGATTGATGCCCCCTATGAAACGCCCGGCTCGCCGGAAGTCCGTATTGACACCACCGCTATTACCCCGGACGAAGCTGCCGGACAAATCATGCTGCACCTACAGCGCAAAGGGTTTATTTAACTTTCAAGTTGTCTGTGGTCCGATGTCAGTGGTAATTCGTTTGCCTGCCTTGTAGGATGAGTCGAGTATCGAATGCCCTTGAAAAGAAGAGGTGATACGTTGTCAGGAAAAACTTCTGATTCAACTAGTATAATCGATAAAATCATAACCATTGGAGGGTTGGAAGATGAAACCAGATACCTTGCCGATGCTCTGGCAGCTGATTTTCATATCAGTGCAGCACCCAATGTCCTGGATGCCGCCAAGCGTCTGACAAAAGAAACGTATAGCGCCATAGTCCTTGACGTGATGGATAACGGATCGGATATGGTCAACATCCTTCAAACCCTGAACCAGCTTTCGCCGGACATTCCTGTCATTGTCATCGGGAATCCCCACGATAGCCGATTAATTGTGAAGGCCATTAAAGCTGGTGCCTTTGATTTTGTAACTAGGCCATATCCACCGGAAAAAATAAAATTGTCGGTTCAACAGGCCCTCGAAAACCGGGGCCTAAAAAACGAAATCGATTATCTGCGCCGGGAGCAAGATGTCGTTTATGATTACAACCGTGTCGTTGCCGTCAGCCCGGCCATGCAAAACGTCATGAAGACCATTAAGCGCCTTGCTCAAACCAATTCCACTATCCTAGTCACAGGCGAAACCGGGACCGGCAAAAGCTTTTTATCTGGCAACATTCATTTCAACAGCCCCAGAAGCAACAAACCGTTTGTCGGGGTAAACTGCGCTAATATTCCAGAAACGCTGCTGGAAAGCGAGCTTTTCGGTCACGATAAAGGTGCATTCACAGGAGCGGACAAAGCGCGAACCGGACGATTTGAACAAGCCAGCGGCGGCACAATCTTTCTGGATGAATTCTGTGAATTGGGTTTTGGTCTGCAGGCCAAGCTTTTACGGGCCATCGAACTAAAATCATTCGAACGACTGGGCAGCAATAAAACCATCCAGGCTGACACTCGCATCATTGCCGCTACCAATCGAGACATCGAATCACTCGTGCAAACGGGCAAATTCCGCGAGGATCTGTATTACCGCATTAATGTGCTCAGAATCCATATGCCCCCATTGCGTCATCGTTTGGAATGTATAGAACCCCTGGCCCATCATTTTCTTGGAAAGTTGAGCCGCTCCGTTAAAAAGAAAATTGATTCATTTACCCCGGATGTGATTGAAATGTTTCGACAATACCCCTGGCCCGGTAATATTCGCCAACTTTCCAACACCATCGAAAGAGCCATTTTATTAGAAGATGACAGGGTGATCCGGCAGGAAAGCATTTCCTTACCGGACCTTGGTGAGAACGTGTCTCCCAACCACCCGGCAGTTGGCCTGCGGCTGTCAGAAGATCAGGAAAAAGACATGATTTGCAGCGCTTTGGAAGGGAACTTGTGGATCCAGAAAGATGCCGCCAGCCAACTGGGTATTACCCCGCGGGCCTTAAATTATCGCATCAAGAAACTTGGGATTACCCATTCGCGCTGGCGGAAAAATAAGTGAGAGGCGGGGATACCGAGTCTACTGAATTTATCCTGTTCAGATCATTTGCCTCTTTCCAGATCTGAATTCCATATTCCTTCCTATGGCTTAGCTCTCAGCGACTCAGTTTTCCCGCCTGTTGCCCTCATGCGCAACCCTACGAGTTCCTCCACCCCTCCATTAAACTCGTTTTAAGCCCTATCCTCCGCTGCCTAATTCTCACAAAAATCTCTTTCCCAATGTAAGCGAGCATCATGAGTATAAATATAGTAAACAAATCACTGCCTCTGATGTCACGCCATAACCCGAATGCGTGCCTGTCGGCAGTCCGGGGGTTAGCTGCAGCTGAGATAAAACAACTGAGTTCAGAAAGAAGGCCGTCGGCAATATCCTCTATAAAATTATCCGATCCGGAGCCGTGATCGCTAGCCGTACCCAAGGCAAGGGGATCGATAATGACACCGTTTTCGATGCCGTCCGCATCTCCGAAACCACCGTCTGTCAGGGTCAATCGAACCGCTTTTCGATCGGCGCTGAAATCAATGAAATCGGAATAATCAAACCATTGCTCGTTTACCGGATCATATTTATACCATATTCCATCGTCGTAGGCCGCCTTGGAAAGGTAGATGGTCACCGAGACCTCGTCTCCGGGTTCTTTTACGAGCAGTTTAAAATGAATCAACCCAAACGCCAGGAAATTCGGTCCGTCTTGAACGGGAATAAGCAGTTCCGTATCACCGGGAGCTTCTGATTGGATCGACACAATTGAATCAGCATTTACAGCTTGCCGAATACTGACACCGACCTTAAAATTTCCTGTCTCGGTGGCAACGCACTTGATGTCTTCCTGATCCCGGTCCGAAAATCCATCTCGATCCAGGTCAGTGGTGCTATCGACTTCCTGGTGATCCAGGACACCATTGCCGTCCAAATCCAGTTGAAGGAATTCAGTCTTAAAATATCCGGCGTCAGACCATGCCGAAGCGCCGTCCTGATTGTCAATATATTTGACCTGCCAGCGGTATTCGAGGTCGTCCTCCAGGATCAACTTGGGCACCTTCAGGCTGGTCAATGACGAACTTGTGGTGATATCAAGCACACAGAATTCATCGTAGATCCGAATGATCTTCCATTGGGTCTGGCTGTGGACATCATTTATGTTCGGATCAAGAAATTCGCCGGTCTCAAGCTGCGGTGTCAAACCGACGATCTCGTGATCCTCTGGAGCGATAAGAGATGGTGGATAGGGTTCAAAATTGCCCTCGTTATTGTTCGGTTCGGTTCCCAAATTATACTCGTCGATGTTGCTGACCTCGTCACCGTCGGGATCTTCGTCGGCATCGTCTTTGAGCGGATCCAGGCCATATAACAACTCCCAGGTATCGGGCATGCCGTCGTTGTCGTCATCTGTATCCGCGTTGTTGCCTTCACCGTCACCGTCCGTGTCCAGATGCTCATCCGGATCAAACGGAAAAGCATCCTCATCATCCGGTACACCGTCTCCATCGCTATCGATTATCGGTTCTCTGGTGACGTAAACCGAACAGGTATCAGTATCCTGAAGGCCTTCTGCATCAATTACAGTTAATTTGAAGGTCAACATTTCCGGATCGGTCCCCACAACCGGTGCAATAAAGGTTGCTTCGGCTTCGTCAGAATTGGTGAGATTTACCGTAGCTCCACCTGTTTGTGTCCAAGAATATCTGGTGATATTGTCATTGGGGTCTGTTGAATTGAAACCGTCTAAAGCGACGACATCCCCTTCCTCAACTGTTTGATCATCACCGGCATCGGCCGTCGGCGGTGAGTTTTCTGTGGAAATGATCACCGTGTCCGGGGCGCTGTTGCTGGTTCCGTCGTTGACGATCAGTTGCACGATGTAGCTGCCGGCAACATCTACCGCAAAGACCGGATTTATCAACGTAGCATCGGATAACGACGCACTGCTGCCGCCGGGCTTGGAGGTGATTGTAATTGACCACTGGAAGGTTAACGCATCCCCGTCGACATCACTAGAACTGCTGCCGTCAAGTTGCACGCTGTCAGTTACATACACCGCCTGATCTGATCCGGCATCGGCCGTCGGCGGTTGATTATCGACGGAAAAGCTGGCCGCAATCGTATGATTTTGGGTCACATTTGCAAAGGTATAGGTAGAGCCCACCCCGACGACCGGAACCCCATCCACCAATACATCCTGAACATGATAATTCGCATCCGCACTGATGGTGAACGTTTGGTTGGATCCATGGCTCACCGTTACGTTGCCTGAAGGCGAAATGCTTCCGTTGGCGCCGGCTGAAGCCGTTATGGTATGATTGGGAAAGGCGGTGGTGTGAACCAGCTCCACCGAATGGGCACTTTCATTGCCGTCTAGATCATAGGCAGTGGCAGCTAAATAATAGGTGACACCATCATTAAGACCCGTGAGTGTGTGCTGGGTAGTATTGCCCACATCGATGGGGGCGGAATAATTGCCGCTGGCGGTA
>CALZJV010000269.1 GCA_945787595.1 uncultured Desulfobacterales bacterium
TTTCGGTAATGTAGGCGCCTTCGAAAATGGCAAGGGTCAGCAGAGCGGAAAAAAAGGCGGTGATAAAACGGGAGGGAGCGAAGCAAAAAGCCGTCAGGTGCCGGACCCAGGAAGGACTCTCCTCCAGGAGGCTGCCCAGATCCGCCGGCATTATCTGATCGCCTATGAAGAAGTAAACAATATAGATGATAACCAGCGGCGGCAGGTTGCGCATGGATTCCACGTAGGTGCCGCTGATCAACCTGAAAAAGAGAATGTTGCTCGATCGGGCGATGCCCATCAGCGTCCCGAAAATAGTGGCCAATAAGATGCCCCAGATGCTGAGACGCAGGGTGTTGTAAAGCCCCCACATAATAATGTTGGAAGTCCACTGGTCAGTGGCCGTGTCGAAGCGAAAGAGGAACTGCGGAATTTTGTGCCAGGTCCACTTGTAATTGAGTCCCACGTCGATGCGGTAGACGAAAAAAGCAACCACGGCACCCAGAAGGGCGAAAATGATCAGGTCAAAAGGTTTGTATCTGACTTTGCGGCTATACATTTCAGTCCGATCGTGGATCACGGCCGGCAAATCGGGTTTGCCGGCCGGGTTAACGCAGAAAAGTTACGGGATTATTCAATCAATGACTGCCAGTCCAGACTCTTCCACCAGTAGTTCACTTTTTGCTCTAAGAATCCCTTGTTGCGGGTCACAATGATCCAGTTATTCAGATAGGCCAGGGTGTCGGGATCTCCTTTGGGCACACCAATGGAGATCGGTTCGTTGGCAATCGATTCATCAACAAAAAACAGGGTATCGGCATGATTAATGGCATGCTGGGCCGGTTCGGGCGCAGAGGCTACGATGGCATGGGCCTTGCCGTTTAACTGGGACCATTTTCGGAGAAAAGAAGCATTTTGGCTTTGGGCAGCACGCGCTTGACAGCCGGAACGGCCGTGGTACCGTTGCGACACAGGACGGTTACTTCCGGTTTGTTGAAATCGGCGACGGTCTTGAATCCGGCAGCCACTTTTTTATGGGCCACCATATGCATTTCCGAAAAGTCGTAGGGCGCTGTAAAATTGATTTTCAGCGCCCGCTGGGGCGTACCGGTCATCCCAGCAATAATGAGATCGAATTTGCCGGTCAACAGGGACGGAATCAGTCCTTCCCATTTGGTGGGTACAAATTCCACTTTGACGTCCATGTCTTTGGCCAGCTGTTTGGCTATGTCGATTTCAAAGCCTATCCACTCACCTTTTTTGTCCTGCATGGCCCACGGAACAAAGGTGGACATGCCCACCCGCATTTTCCCGGACCGGATAATTTTTTCAATGGTGCTGGATTTGCTCAGCTCCTGCTTGACATCCGCTGCCGAAGCGGCCATCGCCAGACACATCAACATGCTGACGGCGATCAGAGTGATTTTGATTGAAAAACGCTTTTTCATTTCTTGCTCCTTTGGTTGAAGGTGAAATTAAGCACGACGGTCTTCAAATGTCTGTTTACCACCTCCTTTCAAAATATACTCGGTTTTAGGGGTCATCAATTCTAATTTTAACTATTTCTAAAATTCAAACCGCTCAGCTTTGATCGGATCTATGCCGACTCTCGTTGTCAAACAATTTTGATGCGTCTTTCCATATAGTTCACCAATTGAGACAGTGATATGGTCAATATGAGATAAATGACGGCGATTGAAAAATAGATTTCAAAGACCAAAAACGTCTCAGCTACAATGGCGTTGGCCTGCATGGTCATTTCATAGACAGCGATAACACTGACCAGTGAAGAGTCCTTTATCAACGAAATGGCCTGACCTGTCAGGGGCGGCAAAATCCGGCGGATAGCCTGGGGCAGAATGATCTCTTTGTACATGCTGAAAGTGCTCAAGCCGAGGCTGTAGGCGGCTTCCCACTGGCCCCGGTTGATGGAAACGATCCCGGCGCGGTAGATTTCCGAAGCGTAGGCACCTTCAAACAGGCTCAGCGCGAGCACGGCGGCACTTAATCGATCGATGTTCAATGCCGGGGCGATAATAAAATAAACGAAGTACAGCTGAACCAGAAGGGGGGTATTGCGTGTGCTTTCCAGGTAGAGTCGTGAAACGAATCGGGCGCCGGCTAAATTGGAAAGTCGCATCAGTGCCGTGACAAGCCCCAATACATAGGTCAGCACCAGGCTGTAGCCCACAATTTTAAGGGTCACCATGAGCCCTTGCAAAATGGGTCCGGCCGTAAAAATGCCGTTTTCGAACTGATACAGATAACGGGAAACCCGGTACCACTGCCAGAAATAACCCTGTTTTTCGGCGCCGCTGATGACAAACCAGACCCCGCCCCCCATGAGCAGAGCGTAGCCGAGGATGTCAAAAACTTTTTGGGTCTTTAAAATTTTTAGCGTATCGGCAAACCACGTGCCGGCAGGCGTCATGATCTCTCCTTAGCCTATAAGATCTGGCTCAAAAAAATCTTGGTCCGTTCCTCGACCGGTGCGGTAAAAAAATGTTCCGCGGTGCCGACCTCCACGATCTGCCCGTCTTCCATGAAAATGACCCGATCGCTCACCTCCCGGGCAAACCCCATTTCGTGGGTTACGCAAATCATGGTCATCCCCTCGCGGGCCAGGTCCTTCATCACATCCAGCACTTCACCGATCATTTCCGGATCCAGCGCGCTGGTGGCCTCGTCGAACAGCATCACTTTGGGCATCATGGCCAGAGCCCGGGCGATGGCAACCCGCTGCTGCTGCCCGCCCGAGAGCTGGTTGGGATAATTATCGGCCTTTTCGGTAATCCCCACCTTTTTCAGAAGATCCATGGACATCGTGTTGGCCTCTTCCTTGGATTTTTTACGAACGCGTCGTTGGGCCAGATTGACATTTTCCAGCACCGTCATGTGGGGAAAAAGGTTGAACTGCTGAAAGACCATGCCGACCTCTTTACGAATTTCCAGCCGGTTTTTCTTGCTGTCGTCCAGGGATATGCCGTCGATGACGATGGAACCGCTGTCGATTTCTTCCAACCCGTTTAGGCAGCGCAGGAAGGTTGACTTGCCAGAGCCCGACGGGCCGATCACCACCACCACTTCACCTCGTTGGATCTTGGTAGTGAAATCGACCACTGCCTTGACCCCGTTGGCAAAGGTTTTGTTGATATGCTCAACGACGATGATAAAATCCGCCCCATCCTTGCTCGGCATGCTGCATCTCCTTATCACCGGATCAGGTGACCACTTTGAAACGGTGTTCCATCCAATGGACAATGAAAGACAGGGTCACGGTGACAGCCAGATACATACCTGCCACTGTAAACCATAGTTTAAATGTAAGAAAGGTTTCGGCAATCACGGCCTGGGCCTGCATGGTCAAATCATAAATAGCGATGGTACTGACCAGAGCTGAATCCTTGATCAGGGAGATGGCCTGGCTCGCTCGAGGAGGCAAAATCCGTCTAATGGCCTGGGGCAGCACAATCCAATAATAGGTGTCGAAGCTGCTTCAGGTTTTAATCCAAGTTTTTCACGAAGATGGTTGAACATTGGACAAAAATAGAATACAAAAGTCTCCTATATAGACCAGTAACCGAAATATCTGTCAAGCAGTTTTTCCCGCGGTCGGTGTCGGAAAAAAGGCGACCGTCGGCAACGGGTGCGCCTTTGGGGAGCATAATGCGCTTGCTTCAGGGAGGGTGCAGCATACCGCTGGACGGCAAAAACAATCATGCTGCTCACGCGGTTTGACAAAATTAAAAGATAAGCATTTTAAGGCCTGATCCGGATAAATCGGAATTGGATATTGCCTATTGACAATTGAAGGAGCGTACTATGAACCTATACCAAAGCATTTCTCAAGACCTAGTTAACAGCCTATCTCTTCAGTATGAACCGGTCGGGGTAGACCTATATCAAGATACTGACGCATTGCCGATTGACATTCCATTGACCCAAAAGGAATTAAAAAGCTATTGCCAGGCATTGGTGTTGGCCGGTGAGGGTCAGATTTTTCTTCTCAGAAAGGAACAAATGGGATGCAAACTTGGGACCTCAGTATTGGGATTTGAAAAGAAAAAGGATATGGAGGTTTATCTGGACGACGGCGTATTAGAAAAGTACGGCGTCGGACTATTTGGTACTGAGGAAGCCTCCGCTGAAACGATTCTCAAGTCAACCTATCTGGCCAAAGGCAAAACCCAGGCTGCTTTCATCGCCCCCTTGTCTGAATTTCAACAAAAGCCACAGGTTGTGATATTCACTGCAGACAGTGAACAGGTCATGTGGCTTCTCTATGCCTTAAATTACGAAAGTGGCGGTAAGATGACTCTGCCCCAATCAGGAGGCGCATTGGGGGGGTGCTCTGACATTACGGCATTGCCTTTGCTAAAAGGGGTCCCCAACATTACCTTTCTGGGTTTGGGCTGCAGGATGAAATCGGCCATCGGTCCCAGCCATCTTATGCTGGGTATATCAGGGGACTCATTGGATCTAATTCATGCTCACATACGGGACATGTCAAAACCGATCGCCATGCTTGCCAAACATAGCTCAAGTGACTCGTTCTAATTTGTCAGATTACCAAAGAAAGGCATTTTAGGCAATTTAGATCACTGTAGGCATGCGTTTATTCTGCTATATCAGCCTGTTATAAAAAGGGGCGGAAATATAAGCAAACATGACAAATTAGAGCTATATCAATAATTTTTCTGAATGATCTTTGATTTCATCTAAAAATATATTCTTACCTGCCAATATACTTGACTTTTGTCCATTTTTGTAAAAAAGGAAAGTAGGCAGGCCACTCACATTTAATTCAATGAGTAATTGCCGATTGGGGCCGATCTCCATTTTATAAAAGCTGACCCTGCCCGCCATCTCATCAGCAAAGGCCTCAACCTGAGGCTTTAAAGCTCGACAAAAGCCTCATCCAACCCCCCAAATAACAACAACGACCGGTACGCTGCTCTTTAATACATCGGACTCAAACCCAACCGCATTAACGTCTTTCATATTGGATTTTCCTTTCGGACTTTAGCATGGCTCACAATAATATAACCGGAAGTTTTCGTGATATTGTGGTTCATCATCTTACCTTAGCAGAAGCTTAAGCTATTTGACAACCGTGATTTTTTTATCGCCCGTATGGTGCCGGAAGATTTCAAATTGAGTTAACTCCATGGTTGCATCGTCAGGGTTATGTCCCGATGGAATTTACTTGACAAACACAGTTATTTTAAAATAATTTAATCCCAATATATATCGTTCCCACGACCAGTGAAACTTTCATCTGAAATGTGCCTTCGCGTTTGATTTTTTTCTTCTCATACATTCTGACTGAATTGTACTGCACTTCCTAATTATTTGCTCAGCTAAATAGATAAGCGTTTTCTTTAAACCTTGCTTTATACGCTGGGAACCTACCAATAATAAAATCTCTCCAAAGGAGGAAATCATGATCGTGAAAGTTATGATTAAAAGAAAAATCAAAGAGGGTAAAGCCCGAGAAGTGTTTGCCCTGTTAAACAAATTCCGCTCTGATGCCATGAATCAGAAAGGCTACATCACCGGCGAAACACTGATGAACCATGATAATCCTCGGGAAATATTAGTGATTAGCATGTGGCAGGACATGGAGAATTGGCTCAATTGGAGAGAAAATCCAGAACGGAAAGCCAACGAGGTTATACTGGAAAGGTGGTTGGAAGAACCTACTGTTTACGAAAGTTATATCTTCAGTACGCATTTCGCTCAATTTACCAAATAGATCCTTAGGGACGAGTTTTTTCCTCGATCACAGAATAATAGAATGGTGGTGAATGATCTTCATTTCCGGCTGAAAGTTAGGTTATGAATTTATGGTTCATAGAGGAGCGAAAATGAAACTCGAGATTTTAGGAAGCTGCCCGACGTGTGAATCTTTGTTCTATGACCGCCTTTTGCAATCCTTGGAAATAGCGGGTTTGAGGGGAAAAGTTCAGGTCGAGCGAATTAAAGACCCAAATTATTTTGTTGAATTGGGCGTATTCGCGACACCGGCTCTCGTTTTAGACGGTGAGGTAATTTCCACCGGCAAATTGTTGATGCCGGATGAGATCTTGAGATTGCTCAAGAGCAAGGGAATAGGGTAGACTTATTGCAAGCTCATGTTTAAAAGCTTTTCTGCAAGCATTAAATTTGTTTGACTGTTTTTCAACGAAATTCGGATAAAACAATTCGAAAGTCCCTTGAAATTCGAGCAATTTCTAATAAGTATTCTCTCATCTAACAAAGTTTGGCAGATCGCATCGGCCGTATGCCGGTTAACCAACTTGGCAAGCATAAAAGAAGTCGTGCTCGCAAAAAGCTTTATACCTGTGACATCGCTGAGTTTTTCAGTGAATCGTTTTTTTTCCCTTTCTATTAGTTCGTGGGTTCGGTCAATGAAAGCGTTTACTTCAGCCTTATTTTCCATCAGATAGTGTACGGCTAGCTGGGCGAGGGCATTAACGTTCCAGGGGAGGGAATATCGTGTGAGTGTTTCAATCACATTTTCAGATGCGATGATGAACCCGATCCGTAAGCCGGAAATCCTGAAAATTTTTGACATGGAATTTAAAATAATGACGTTTGACAGGCTGCTGCCTATCATACTTTCATGATCGCCGGAACTTACAAAGGGCAGGTAAGATTCGTCGATTACAAAATAGGTGTCCGGGAAGGCTCTGCAAAGCGACTCCATTTCTGCAGCTGTATAGAAAGCACCTGTCGGATTGTTGGGATTGCAGATAAAAACTGTATCGAACCCTTTGACCTGCTTTTTTATCAGATTAATATCCGCTTTAAATCCCTGGGATTCCTGGGCGATCAAATACTCGCAAGGGATGTTGTGCATGCGGCATGCATCCGCATAATCTGCATAGGTCGGTCCAATGATCAGTGCTCTTTTGGTTGCAAGGGCTAGTGGTATCGTGTAAATAAATTGCGTAGATCCGTTGCCGGCCAGGACAGTTGCAGGATCGACGCAATAGCGATCAGCAAAAGAAAGTACAAGTAAGTTGGAGTCGACTTCCGGCAAAGCTGTGATGGCGTTTAAGTTTTCTTTGAGGAAATTTACTAAGCCGGGCGGAGGACCCAACGGATTCACATTGCTGCTCATATCAATAATTTCAGAAGGTGCGCATCCGAGTCTGTGTGCGATATCATAGATATTTCCGCCGTGGCCATTTAACATGTATCGTCTCCGCATAAAATCGCTAACAATTACATTTACTTTGTCATATTCATCTTTGCTTCAGCCCCTTGCTATAACAGACTGATATAGCAGAATAAATGAATGCCTAAATTGACCTAAATTGCTTAAAATGACTAAAATTAAGGAATCGCTACGCTCTATCTCTTTTTATAAAATTGATAGCATACCACAATTTTAGCTCATTTTAGTTCATTTTAAATTTTAGCTCATTCCCTCAATTAAATGTAAAACTTTTTGAAATTCGAATAAAATATTCTGCTCTGATAATGTAACGAAGAAGAATCACATTGACTCAGTAAATTCCAGCACTGGCTCCGCATGTTGTCGGTGATGCCGATCTATTCTAAGTTCAGCCCTCAAAGGTGTTATCTTTTTCTTCTGCTTTGCAATGATAAGGGTCCAATAATTTGGAGGCCTGGCAGCGAATTCTTTAGGGTCAGTTACAATCTCCTCCCCTGGCAGTCCACATTTGGAAATTCCGACACAATCCTGGAATAAATCGGTTTCATCCACGGCAGAGATGATATCTTTGACATTCCGATATGCCTTCAGGAAAACCACGGTTTCCGGCTTACAGGACAATTGTCTCAGACGGTCGCCGCCTTTGACACCCGAGGTAACCAACAGTGACTCTTCACCTTCCACCAGCGGTGTGTTCAAGCGAGCTGCGGCGGCCTGGTATGAAGTGATACCGGGAATGCTTTCTATCGTTATATAGGGTGCTGAGGCTTTGATATGTTTTAGGATATAGCCATAGGTGGAATAGGTCATCGAATCCCCAACTGTTAAAAAAGCCGCATCTTTGCCCTGTATCAATTCATTGATAATTATGCCTGCATTTTCAGCCCATGACTTCCGAGTTTCTTTCTCATCTTTAGTCATGGGGAAAGAGAGCATCCTTATGGTAGTGGTTTCCGGGATATGAGGTTTGGCAATGTTGACAGCCAGACTGTGGTTGTTTTTGGTGGATGCCGCTGCAAAAACGACCTGCACCCGGTTTAATATTTTTGCTGACTTGAGCGTGATCAATTCGGGATCACCGGGACCAACCCCGATGCCATATAGAGTTCCTATTTTTTTATTCATGATATCCCCTTTCTAATTTGATCTTGGGAATGCCGGTGGAGTCGCCTGGTTCGGCATCTTTTATTTCCAGTAGCCATCTTTGATCAATAAAATTGAATTGTGGCCATGCGGGCAAAGCCTTTCGCGACAATCATCATTAAATTTCACCTCCTTTTCCGGCAAATTTTGAACTCCGGCTGCCATATTTTCCCCAAAAAAAATCCCCGACTCTAAATACAGAGCCCGGGGATAAAGCCGTTTTCCCATCCCCCACAGAAGCAGTGAACGTACTTCTATGATGTATGGATCACGTATCAGGCAGGTCTTCTGGCTTCCACGCCCTTTTAGCGGCCTTCCCATCTCGCTTTAACGGTACAGTGGCACGTCAAATGCTAAAAGCGTTCCTTTTCTCTTAAAAATGGAAAAGGCGAGGTTACAGCGGCGGTCCCGCTCCCGATTTTCACGGGATTCCCTGTTAGGCTTTAAAGCACCTAATACACAGATTCTATTTTAATCTCCGGAGTATCGAATCCAGCGCCAATTGCGCATGATACGCAACTCCAGACTTTTTATAAACAAATTTAAATTTGTTCTACTAATTTGAGTCGCTATAAAAATATTTCTTTATTTTATTGTTTTCGACTTTCATCGTCTATTGATTTTGGAAACAAGCCTTCAGTCGCTGCCGGAAGCTTGGATTTTTAATTCGTTATATCGTACTTTTATGGGTTTTCTTTCCAGGATCATGCTGTAGCAAAGGCAAAATTTGGTCACGATATCCTTTGATAACGGTGTCTGGTAATGTCGCAGCCGCCCCAGCCAGCGACTGAGTCTTTGTCCGCGGATATAATCGGGTTGAAGTAAAAAATCTCTTTTGATGTCTGCCCGCAGCAACACAAAAAAAATCAGACAGGCAACAACGTAATGCTCCCATTGATTATTTAGATCGCCCCAATAGATGTCCATACCCAATACCTTAAGCCAGGCTTCATCCGTCTCGGGGATATCGTCGATATGTTGATTTTGAATCAGTTCCTGACCCCAGGCATGAATTAAATGGTCTAGTTTATGAATCATTTTTTCTTGATCGAAAAAATCATCCGGATCAAAAACGATCTCACGGATATTTATATGGGACAGATCTTCTGAGTTCATGCGCGTTCTTTTTCTCCCTGTAGATATTCTTTGGCAGACTCCCAGGTTTTTTCTAAAATATCCAGGGATCCCTGCAGCAGCTCGGTGCGAAAGCCGAATAGATGGTTAAACTCCGCAATATTATGCCTCATTTCCTCCACAGATAAAACCGGATTTGGAATTAACAACGATCTTTCGTAATTGGACATCCCGAAGATTCGCCTGACGAACTCGGCATCAAATTTACCATATTCCATTTTAAACAGTTTTTTCCAGTGTCGGGTCCATCCCGGGATCATAAAAAAAGTTCCCGCCACCCGACATTGTTCACGATAATAACATTCGCGGCCCCCGATGATGAGACCGACGCAGTCATCAACGGGATGATCCTGATCCATCGGAATAAAGATAGGGATGCCGGCATCAGCCAGCAGTTCATGCGGTTTGTCCAGGGCATTGCCGCACAGACCATATCCCAGGACAATGGCATCCGCATAACGTCCCATATCTTTGGCTGCTTTAACAAGCCCATCTTGAAGATTGCGTTTTCGATTGTGCAGGGCCAACTCCATCACGCGCACCAACAACTCCAATCGATCAGGACAGTTTGCATCGAATTCTCTTAGAATGGGTACCCGTCTTGGAATTAAATCTAGTGACTCCAGCGCCGCTATCATTCCTAAAGAGTATCTATCCGCGATAACCGTGACTCGGTCAACGTCCTTATCTTTTGAGAACAGATGTGCAAATTCCAATTCTAAAATTTCGCAGGTTATCACCCCCAGCACTGCCATTTTGATTCCCTTTGATCGACAGTCTTGTTTAAAATTTAGGCGTAATAGTGCAGTGGCATTATGCTTTTTCCGAAGCAGTAAACTGATTGAACGTCGAACATCGAACGTCCAACATCGAACGTCGAATATTGATGACGCTACGCTTTATCGATTTTAAAACAAGCGAATCACGCT
>CALZJV010000270.1 GCA_945787595.1 uncultured Desulfobacterales bacterium
TATATAAAAAATCCGCATGTCGGCATTTTCATTGAAGAACACTTCAGCCGGCGAATTACGCTTATGGGTCAATTTAAAAATCCGGGTACCTACGATTATCTTTCAAAACAAAGGCTGCTGGACGTTATGGCTCTGGGTGGCGGCTTGAGCGACAAAGCCGGTCTTGTCGTTCAAATTCGAAAGTCCAGCGGCTCACCGGATGGACAAAGTGTTTTTTTCGTTGATTTGGATCAATTGATAAAGGCGGGTAAGTCAGAGCTCAATATCAAAATCAACGCCGGGGATGTGCTTTTTGTGCCGGAGGCCGGCGTTTTTTTCGTGGACGGCGCCGTTCGCAAACCTGGATCGTATTACATCAAACACCAAACGACAGTCCAAGAGGCTTTCGTAGAGGCCGGAGGTCTGGCGCCCTATGCCAACAAGGATCAGGCAGTATTGGTACGCTATGTAGAAAATGATGAACGGCAGATGATTAAACTTGATCTTTCTCAGCCGGGCACATTGGAAACAGAGATAAAGGATCGCGATGTATTAATCGCTGAGTCCAGCGCATTCGGAAAATTGGTCCATGGCATGGGTTTTTACATAGGACTTCCCGGACTGGGAGGCATCGGCTACCAAGATCCTGCGCGCAAATATTAAGAGTGAATCTTTCATCGAGTAGTTCCGATGACATAAAAATTGCCGATCTAACGAAAGCGAGACAAGACCCGAAAGTCTGATGAGTTAATATTGATGGTTTCGTAATAAGCCGGAATTTCGATTTTTGCTCATTGTAACTCATTGAATTTACAAGCCCTAAAATCTAATTTTTGTGCTTTTTGCGCCTTTTTGCGGCCATATCAATATCAAAAGGAAATAAAAAAAATTGAAACCGCTAACATACAATCAAAGGAGAGCTTTCCATGTACTGGTCAGGAAGAAATAAATTAGGATTAAAAATTTTGGCTATCGGTTTATCATTTGCTCTTGCGCTTCCAGGTTTCTCGTCAGAATTGAAATCCGCCCGAATATATCCTACGGGTAAAATTACCATTTACAGCGATAATCAAATAGTCGGAGAATTCAGCCAGGAAGCGCCTTTTCCGGAAGGATTTTTAATAGCGGCGGATGGAAAATGCGGCGTAAAAATGGAGGACATTTATTTGGTGGCTGAAGATAGGAGCCTGTTTTCTGTGGCCAATTCAGCCAACCTGAGGAAAGTTTTAATCAAAGAAGGAACCTTATATTTTGCGGTGTCCGATATGTCTCGTTCACTTAATTTAATAACTCCTTTCGGGACATTAGCCGTCCTCGATATATTGCTGAATGCAGCGACAGGCAGCCCACAGTTGAAAGGTTATGTAGCCGTCAAGCAAAATGGAAGCGAGATAGGAGTTTTAGAGGGCGGTTCAATGATCGTTTCAACCCAGCGAGGAGAAATGATGATAGAATCCGGGCAGCAACTCACTTTGGCCCAGGCGGACATGGACGTCGGTGCGCCGGAAGAAATAGAAACAAGCGACGAAACCAAGGACAAAGATGTTAAAGAGGGCAAGGAGGAAAAAGCAGGGCTTTCAAAAACTACCAAAATTGTTATCGGCGTGGTCGGCGCTGCTGTTTTCGCAGGGGGTATAGGTGCTCTTGCGGGCGGGGGTGGCGGTGGAGGCAGCGGTAGCGGTGGGGATTCAATCAGCCCTTCTTCCCCCTAACGAAGGCATTTTACAGAAAAGTTCTAAGAGTTTCGCTCCAATTGGCGTATCGAATTATTGGTGATTAAAAAGACGTACAGACACCTTTCTTACCAATAATTCAACTCCAATACCATTTTTAATTCCTTGACCCGTCCATTTGTGACGGGTTTTTTAATTTAAAATTGATTAAAAACGATAGAAATGTAAAAATTA
This sequence comes from uncultured Desulfobacterales bacterium, assembly GCA_945787595.1. The sequence goes on from CALZJV010000270.1 coordinate 1,887, forward strand.
AAGACATGGCAAAGGTTCAGCCACCCAGAGACGAAGGAACCAAAAAAAGGGATATGAGGTTTAACCTATTACTAATTTTCCAGTTTTGACGGGTTTTGGATCCATCTTCTATTTTATTGTAATCGTTAAATATTTTATCAGACACAATTTTTATTTTTCACAAGGACCAGTGCCCGAGTCTTGAATAGAACCCATATCGTACACAATATTGGGATACTTATTAATTTTCATCTCTAATCAGGGAGCATCGGTTTCATGTATTTATTGGATAGTCTTCGTGCTGATGTTTATGCATCATAAGGGTTTATTGGGTTTCCTAACATATGTACACTGCATATTATAATTTAAAAGAAACGCCCTTCAATCAGTCAGTAGATCCCAAATATACCTGGCTAAGCGAAAAACAGTTAGAGGCTTTGGGTGTTATTAAGCAGAATTATCTTGATAAAAAAGGGTTTTTTCTGATTACCGGGGATGCCGGCACTGGAAAAACGGCTTTTATTAAAAGACTTTTTGCCGAAATTGAATCTAAAACCATCGTCGCAACGGTGACGGACCCTGATCTGGATACGCTTGATTTTTTCAACTGGCTGTCGGTAGAATTCAATTTGAACGTAACGTTTAAAAGTAAAGGGGCTTTTTTAACCCGTTTCAAAAGGTTCTTACTCGAAACCTACCAAAAAAAGATTAACGTCGCCTTAATCATTGATGATGCCCATAGGATCAATCAAGAGCTTATCGAAGAATTATTGACGCTTTCAAATATAAAGAAGGGCGGCAGCAAGCTATTGAGCATATTTTTTGTCGGACAATCAGGATTCAATAAAATTTTGCAGAAAAAACAAAACAGCGCGTTTAGAAAGAGCATCAACGCTCATTTTCGTCTAAAGCCATTAAAAGAAGATGAAATAGTTCAACTTATCTTATATCGTCTCAAGGTGGCTGGAGCAAAGGCTGAAATATTCAGTTCAAGAGCTTTTCATGAAATTTATCAATTTTCTGCGGGTTATCCAAGGATGGTGGTCAACATCTGCGATCGGGCAATGATAGCAGGATGCATCAGTGCAACACATATCATTGATAAGGATTTGATAATTGAATGCGGTAAAGATCTTCAAATTGCCGGCATCAAAAGGGAAATAAAAGGTATCGATCATCTTAATGAGATTCCTGGATCCAAGGCATCTGCGGCAAAAGTAATCAAAGAGAAAAATAAAGAGATCAAAAAATCGCTCCTAAGAAATTTGAAAATCAGGATTGCGCCGGTGTCCCGGACAGCGATATTACCTGTATTTTTAGCGATTTTAGTTATCGTGGCCATCTACTTTATATACCAGTTCAAATCAGCCTTGCTGTCCTGGGCGAACATCAACCTTGATCAGGATAAACCAACCTCAGCGCAGAGCGAACCTTTAGCTTCCAATGTCACACAGCAAAAAGAAACTGAATCTGAAATAAAAATGCTATTATCTGCTAATGAGGAAGAAAAATCAAATCAATTAGACGAAAAACAGGCAGATTTATCCAATGATGGGTACGGGTTAGACGAACTTGAGATTGATGAAGATATTATTTCTTCAGACAATCAAAGCGCTCCAGCTGCTGATGAATCACCAGTTAAACCCATGATTGTTGGCGACTTAGCAAAGTTTGATGTTAATATTGAGCCTGAGCCAATCAAAGCGGATACTGAAACAATCAATCCATCGACCTCGGAAGAGGAAGATACTGAGATATTTCCCGAGAAAATTGGCAACGATATCGAGCAACTCCCTTTAGAGTTACCCGAAATTGAAACCGACAAAGAATCAACAGATAGAAAATTTAAAATGTTATCCCGCCGTTTAGCCTTAAAGTTGAAGCTTTCTGAAATAGAGCGGCAGGAGGCGGATATTCAAGAACTCCGACTTGAGCTCAAAACCGGAAAGGCGATAGGTGCACAACCGGCGAACGATTCAAAAGCAAGAAAGGATGTTCAACCCCAACAATCGGTGGCAAAGAAACGATATTTGCCGGAAAAAGAGCGGGAGGAAGCGGATATCCAAATAGTCCATCTGGCACCCACAACTGAAAAAATTAGCGGTACCCAACCGGCGGAGGATTCCAAAGCAAAGATAGATATCCAACCCCAGCAATTAGCAGTTAAGAAACCCCCGCCACAGGCTCCTCCTGTAAAGTCTGATTTAGACCCTGCAGCCAAACCACCGATAGAGCCAAATGCCAAAGTGGCCGCGCTGGGTCAAGCAAACAAGGAGGACGATCTTCGTGATCGTGTAAATCTGAAAGAGCGATTACATTCTTTCCTGGAAGTCTATTGTCATACATACGAAGCGAAAGATTTGGATCATTTTTCCACCTTCTTTAGTCCGGATGCCCGCGAAAACGACAAGCCTTTTTTTAACCTGCTGCCAAAATATCGCCACAATTTTGAAGTCATCGAATTCATAAATTATCGGATTGAATTGCAGAAATATAAATATAATGACGAGCATGGTACGATAAACATCGAGGGAAGATTTTTTTTAGAATGGCTCCCCGGTGGTACCAAATGGAGGCGGAATTCAGGCAAAATTTTTATGGAGCTGCAGGAGTTCGGTGCATCATTTAAAATAAGTCGGCTCGATTACTACGGTGATCAGCAAAAAAAAACAAGGAAGAACCCCGATTGATACGCCTATCAGCAAACATAGATAGAACTATACAGAGATCACGGATTAGTTATACGCCCAAGTGATCGTCACAATGCAAATCCTGCCGACCTCAGGCGCTACAACTGGTTGCAAGGCACCTTCACTAGTTCCTCTTCAACGTCATCAGCTATCTTATTGCTGTATTTTGTAAGCTCAAACTTAGCCCATCAATTCGCAAATTCGATCACGAATTTGCTCAGACTTCGGCCGAGCTCAGCTGAAGGCCTCAGGACCAGGTGCTGAGTGAGCAATTAGATTGGATTGATCAAGATACATACATTACTGTATTTGTGAATCGAAGCATTTTTTTTATCGAGATCTTTCGAATACCCCATCCGCTTGCGGCGGGAAGCTTCATTATCATCCACCTAATTCTAATTATTATCATTTCTAATGATGTGTTTCCAACAGATGTGTTAAAGTTTGACAATTTTAACCGGTTCTGTCAAATGAATCTCCAATTAGGGCCAAAGAGGTCCGAAAAAAATTTAAATGCGGGGAATGACGCTATGGAACAAAAAGGATGCCCGGGATTTCAAGCTGCTGGTGTGATGTGCGGGCTGAAAAAGAATGGTCGAAAGGATCTCGGACTTATTTACTCAGAGGTTTCGGCGAATGTCGCCGGGTTATTTACTCAAAACTGCGTTCAAGCTGCCCCGGTGGTGTTGGATCGACAACGAATTGCCAGGGGAGTGTGCCGTGCACTCATCGTAAACAGTGGTAACGCCAACTGCTGTACAGGCGATCGGGGCATGCGGGATGCCATTCACATGGCAGGCCTCGCGGCTGCCGGTCTGGGTGTCGCCGAAGACGAGGTTCTGGTGTCTTCCACAGGAGTTATCGGTGAACCATTGCGCATCGAGAAAATAAAAATGGCCGTGCCTGCTTTGATAAAAGCCTTGCATGGGGAAGGCATCCTTGATTTTGCCGAAGCGATTATGACAACGGATACGGTGCCGAAGATTATCAGTCGCCGCGGAGAACTGGATGGAAAGATTTTTACTGTGACAGGTGTGGCGAAGGGGGCTGGAATGATCCGCCCGGATATGGCGACCATGCTGTGTTACCTGATGACCGATATCCAGGCTTCTCCTATTTTGCTGAAAGAAATGCTCAAGGTTGCGGTGGATCTGTCGCTTAATCGAATTACGGTGGACGGCGATACGAGCACGAACGACACCGTCCTTTTAATGGCCAACGGCCTGTCCGGTGCCGAGATTCTTACCGGCTCGCAAAGGGATATTTTTCAGCTCGTATTAGACGATGTGCTGATTTCTCTGGCCAAATGGCTGATCAAAGACGGCGAGGGAGCCACAAAGCTCGTTGAGATTGTGGTCACAGGCGCCGGATCGGACCAGGATGCGCGAAGGATTGCCGACACGGTAGCCCATTCCAACCTGTTTAAGACCGCGCTATTCGGGGAAGATGCTAACTGGGGGCGGATTCTAGCTGCAGTCGGAAGGGCAGGGGTTGCAGTGGAGCCTGGGAAAATGGATGTTCGGTTCGGCCCTGTGTTGATGGTGCAAGACGGCCTTGGCTGCGGCAAATTGGCAGAGGCAGAGGCCACTAAAATACTCAAACAACCTGAATTTGACATCACCATCGACTTGAAATCGGGAAGGGGGCATGCATCCGTATTTACCTGTGATTTTTCCATCGATTATGTAAAGATTAACGCGGATTATCGGACATAACCCGGATAAACCGGAAATAATAAATTACAAGCGCCAAACTACAAATAAATATCAAATTACAATATCCAAATCTCAAATAAGATCAAACGCCAATTGTTTGGGATTTTGAATTTAGGTCATTGTGATTTGCCCTTCGACTTGGCTCAGGGTGGTTAGGTGGTGAGCTTGCCGAACCATTTGGTATTTGTTATTTGAATTTTTAATTGCCCATCTGACACCTGAAACCTTCATTTTCTTACAACATGTTGTCAGATAAAACCTGATAAGGGCCTAATCTGTAACCCGCAAATCGAAGCACGCAAACCGCGATAAATATCCATGCCATGGATGCGATTACAAAAATTCCTTTCCGCAGCCGGTATCTGCTCGCGCAGGAGGGGTGAAGCGTTTATTAAAGCCGGTCGAGTTACTGTTAATGGACGGATTGTTGTTGAAATGGGCACAAAGATCGATCCGGAAAAGGATCAGGTGCATTTTGATGGTAAGCCCGTAAAATATGAGCAGCCCCTGGTCTATATTGCACTGAACAAACCTGTGGGCTATGTGACCAGTTGCCGTCATCCGGGGGAAAAAATTGTGATCGATCTGGTGAACATCGCTCAGCGCGTTTATCCTATCGGCAGATTAGATAAAGATTCCACCGGTCTTTTATTATTGACCAACGACGGAAGACTGCATCATAAGCTCTCCCACCCTTCTTTTGACCATGAGAAAGAATATGACGTCACTGTGGCCAAAACCATAGCTGATGGCGCACTGCAAAAAATGGCGGCAGGATTGTCGCTGATGGAGAGCAAAACCCGACCGGCCCAGGTTCACAGGATGACCTCGCGACGATTTCAAATTATCCTGAAAGAGGGTAAAAACAGGCAGGTTCGACGGATGGTCCGAAAGGTAGGAAATCAGGTGACAAGGCTTAAACGAATCCGGGTCGCCGGCGTAAAACTAGGGCGGCTGCCCCCGGGAAAATGGCGACATCTGACGGAAAAGGAGAAAGAGGCGCTATTAAATCTGCTGTAGAATGAAATACGCGCGCTTTTTAATGGAAAGTACCGGAACGTTCACGACGTCATATTCTTGCTGTCGATAACTCTCTGTGAACAACAATTTAGAACAATTGAGAACTTAAAACCAGAGAATCGATGCCGGTTAAAGCGGTGAAAGGTGATTTGGCTGTGATAACATTTGACTCGTTGGTGACCAAAGAAAATAAAATTGCCGTGGTAGGACTGGGCTATGTCGGTTTGCCCTTGGCAGTCCATCTTGCAGCATATTTTGACGTCGTCGGATTTGATCTGAAAGCTGAAAGAATTCAAGAGCTTCAAATAGGGTTCGATCGTACACTGGAAGTATCTGACAGTCAACTCGGTATAGCCAAGTTAGTCTATACGGATAATCCGGATAACCTTGCGGACTGCCGGCTGATGATTGTAGCTGTACCTACACCCATTGATGAATTTCGGATTCCCGATCTGGACCCCTTGCGGAAGGCGTCAAAAACAGTCGGACGGCATTTGTCAAAGGGATCATGCGTTGTTTATGAATCCACGGTTTATCCGGGGGCAACAGAGGAGGTCTGTATCCAAATTCTCGAGGCAGAGTCCGGTTTGAAGTTTGGACAAGATTTTACGGTTGGATATTCTCCGGAGCGGATTAATCCGGGCGATAAGGTTCATACGTTGGATAAGATCATGAAGATCGTATCCGGTTCGGACTCGGCCACTTGCGATCTGTTGGCAAAGGTGTACGGTAAAGTCGTCAAAGCCGGCATACACAAAGCAGGGTCAATAAAAGTGGCTGAGGCCGCCAAGGTCATTGAGAATACCCAGAGAGCGACACCCAGGAAGTTCTCGAAGCAGCAGGAACCAAATGGAATTTTTTGCCTTTCAAACCCGGTCTGGTAGGCGGCCATTGTATCGGCGTTGATCCCTATTATTTAACGTTTAAAGCAGAAGCTCTGGGGTATCATCCGGAAATGATTCTGGCAGGCAGGCGGATCAATGACGGCATGGGCAAACATGTTGCCGAGCGGACGATAAAAATGCTGATAGGAGCAGGGAAACAGGTCCGGGGTGCAAGGGTGGTGATTCTCGGAATCACATTCAAAGAGGATGTGCCCGATTTGCGCAACACCAAAGTGATAGATATCATCAGCGAACTGAAAGATTATGGTGTGGATGTTCTAATTAACGACCCTTTGGCGGACATGGGAGAGGCCCGGAAATATTATGGCCTTGAATTGCAGCCCCTGGATGCGATTAAAGATGCGGATGCCGTTATTCTTGCCGTCATGCACAGGGTATATAGAGAAATCGGCTTAGAGGGTATTGCTGCCGGATTGTGCGCTGACAGCTCTGCTCCGTTCATCGATGTCAAAGGATGTTTCAGCCTGCAGGAAGCACAAAAATTAGGCTTAAAATATTGGCGTCTTTGATTGAATTGCCCCATGCAGGCTATATTTGCACGGGTGTGAATCGCGACTGTTGGTTATTGGAATATCTATTATGAACTCTTACTAAATCCCAAATTACAAGCTTCAAAATACAAATAAATATCAAATTCCAATATTCAATGACCAAAACACTGGAATATTCTTTTTTTAGAAAGAGCTACAGGTTTGGGATTTTGAATTTTTATCATTGTGATTTGTAGTTTGTGATTTAAGATATCGCACTCGGCCAGGCCTATCAAACATCATTGGGTCATTCTACATAGACGTGCTCTTCCAGGCCGGAGGGTAGGGCGGGCCAAAAAAAAACTTTAAATTGCACTTGCACCACCGTCGACCCTCAACGTTTGGCCGGTGATAAAATCAGATGCCTGGGAGCAGAAGAATAAGACCGGCAGCGCTACATCGGCAGGTTCGGCAATTCTTCCTGCCGGAATTGTTTTGACAATTTGTTCATAAATTTCGTTGTTGGACCAGAACGGTTCACTAAATTTCGTTCTGACCATACCGGGAGCCACCGCATTTACCTGGATGTTAAAGGGTGCTAGCTCCTGCGCCAGGACTTTGGTCATCATCTCGATACCGGCTTTGGCCACGCCGTAAATTCCCATAAACGGCGCGGACCGTTTGGCGGCTATTGAAGAAATGCTCACAATTTTGCCCTTTTTTCGGTCCCGCATGATCTGTCCAGCTTTGCGGGAGCACAGAAAGGTGCCGTTTAAATTGCTATCGATAATTTTAGTCCACAAGCCGGGGTCGGCATCTACCACACCGGAAACGATGTTCATGCCCACGTTATTGATAAGTCCGTCAATGCCGCCGAATGTTTCGATTGTCGTATTAAAAAGTCGATCTACTTCCTCACTTTTAGCGATGTGCGCCTGAACGGTTTTTAAGCGACCATCAGCGTCAAGCACTTTGCCGGCAGCATCAAGTCCCTCCTGCTTTCGGCCGCAAATGACCACCTTTGCTTTTTGATCCAGCAGCAATCGGGCGATTTCAAGCCCAATACCCCTGCTGCCGCCGGTAACCATAAATACCTTATCTTCCAGATTAAACGCCAAATTGGTCATTGCGGCTCCCTACTTTATTAAGATCCTATTTTAAAACCATTTTTCAACAACGTAATGAACTCCGGACATGGGCATTGTCCCTCAATAAAGCCTCAATAATACGCCACCTTCTGCCTTATACCTGATAGAGGCATCTATATACTTCGGAATCAAAATGCAAGCAAGCAGAATTAAAAAAAATCCCTGCAAATCTGATTATAATTATAGACTCGGCATTAGAAAGCTGAAGATAGAAAAGCAGAGGCATGTATCAAAAGGGATAGGGTTTGAGGATTATAGATTTTGAGCTCAAAGCACTGGCTCAGAGGCTAAATGGAAATACTCGTTGGTTTTTGCAAATACCTATCCATTTATACTGATGAACGTTTTGGCAAAAAGTCGCCATTCGCTGTGAAAAAAACATCGTGGAGGAAAAGGCTGGAGCAAACGAGCAGGCCAATATATACTTGTTGTCCGGGAAATATTTTACTTCCAGGATAGAGCTGGTTTAGATGTAAAAATCTCACCAATGGCATTTTGTGCTGTTTGGCGATCTGAAAGGGGCTGTCGCCCTGTCGAACCTCGTAGGTCGCCAAGCCATCCACAGCGGGAGGCGGGGTATCTTTACCGGGGAAAATTGTCAGAACCTGTCCCTTATGCAGAATTGTTGTCTTCAGGTCGTTGAGAGCCTGGATTCTTTTGGTCGTTGTGCCGTATTGCTTGGCGATAATATAGAGAGAATCACCTTTTCGGACCCTATGGGTGAGTGTTTGGCCATTTTCCGGTTTGCGGATAATTTGAGTAGTCTTTGTCCTGTAGCCACGTTGAGGAATTTTGATGCGCCTGCCGGCAACAATATAGTTTGACCTTCTCATGTTGTTGGCCCGCATGATTTTTCTAACACTGGTACGATACTTGCGGGCAATGGTGGAAAGTGATTCTCCGTGTCGCACCCGGTGATAGATAAATGCCCTTTGAGGCGGATGCGATACTGGTATTTGATCGATTCTGGCCAGCAGCATGTCACTTTGGCCAGGCGGAATGTTGAGGCGATAATTTTCTCCGGGCAAAATTTGATAACGAAGTTCCGGAGCTGACAATGACTGCTTCGTATTCCAGTGGTGGATCAAGGGTAACCAGGTCCAGTCCGTAGGCCTCAGGATTATTCAAGATATGTAGGGTAGCCAGGAACCTGGGGACATACCGGGCGGTTTCCCTGGGCAGTCGTTGATAAAGGTCCCAGAAGTTATCCAAGTAGTTGATATTTTGACCTCTGATAAGTCTCAGCACTCTTCCCTCGCCACAATTATAAGCGGCCAGAACCGTCGACCAGTCACCAAAAAGATGATGCAGCTCTTTGAGGTATTCAATGGCGGCCCGGGTTGATTTTTCCGGATCCATACGTTCGTCTATGAATTTGTCCCGACTAAGCCCGAACTTGTAACCGGTAGACGGGATGAACTGCCACATGCCAAGAGCTCTGGAGCGGGAGAGCGCGTTTACCTTAAAGCCGCTTTCAATGAGTGGAAGCCAGGATAATTCCTGGGGAAGGCCGGCTTCCCGCAGGGATCTGACAATTTTATTGCGGTAACGGCCGGAGCGTTTGTATGAGTCGATAAAAAAGCGCCTCTCCCGGCCTTTGGTAAAAAGATCGATTTCGGCTTGAACATGTCGGTTGATGGTAATCGGAATTGCCTTGTGATTTCCGTTTAAGACGATATTGCGGGAAGCATATATCTCCAGAATACGTTTGGAGATCATAAACCGCAAATCTTCCTTTTGCTGGATCAGTTTAGGCTGATCCGAGGTATCAACACTCAGTATTAGGGCATATGCCCGATCAAGGGCATCCACTGCATTTTCCAGCTCGCCCTGTTGCCAATAGTCCTGGGATAGCTGGCACAGATCGAGCGCATCATCGAGATCTGTTTGAACCTTTTGAACCGGCGCTGCTGTGCCTTCAAGGCCGTTATCATGATTGTTTATATCGGTGCTATCTTTTTTTTCACTGCCGGTAACCGAATCCAGTTGTCTTTCATCGCCCTCGGAAAGATCCGCGGTTTGTGTGTCCGCTATCTTTATAAAAGGCGTATTCCGATGGATTTCTTCCATGGAATCTTCCCCTGGCGATAATAGAGCGGTTTCTTCTTCAAGATTTGACTCTACTGAATTGGTGTGTTCATTTGAGATGTGGGAGCATCCACTCAAGAAAAATAAAAACAACATGGGGTAAAGCAGATAACGTAATTTCATCAGTTAAATTCCTCAGGAAAAGTATAGAGTCGCTATTGAAGCGGATACCGGTGATTATGGTTGATCTACATTGTTTCCTATTATTTCATTAAACAAATATAATTAAAATTGTCAAGGGCTTAAGTCTTATTTTTTTTAAACGAAAACATCGGCAGGTAAACGAAGCACCAAATTTTATTATAAATTATGTTTTCATGTATTATGATTGCGAGACTTCCTCTGGGATCTGCCACCGGCGCGTAGGTCTCAATAGGCCGGAGGCTACCGACTTTTCGTTAAGCAAATACCATTATGCTAATTTTATGCCAAAATTAATAGAGGCCCTTTCCAATTGGCAAACAGTGCTTACTATTGATCGTTAAAGACCCGTGTAAATGCGTCTGTTCTGAATTATTAAATGGATATTCGGTACTTATATTGAATACTTTAGTAGAATTCACCAAGACTTAGTTTGGGCTGACGGACAAATTTTTGACGGTTGAGTGTTCTATGGAGTGTTCTATGAGGACACTAACATAAATTTTAGATATATTCAATGATAATAGATGAAAATCGGTAATATTGATTAATAACAACCTTCTATTTTACTATAATTGAATATAGATACAAATAAATTAGAATAATTAAGTTTGATATTTTGATTACATATAGTTAAAAACATTTGTTTTATGTATGGGAGGTCTGATTCTTAACTTTTTTTAAGATCTAATATAAATATAAGATGTTAAGTTGTGAGGCCAGCGTAGCTCAGCTGGTAGAGCAACTGATTTGTAATCAGTAGGCCGGGGGTTCGAATCCCTTCGCTGGCTCCAGGTTTGTATCTGGCTTTCGCTTCATCCGGGAATGAAATCGGCAAATGCTATTGTAATGACAATAGGCTAGAGCCCTGGTTTTCGAGGCTAAGGCTAGGGGCAGTGGAGTCCGGGGAGGTGTATTTGCCATACCCCGGACGCAGTCTGTGTATTGGTATTGAAAATTGCATAAAGGTGGGGTTCCCGAGCGGCCAAAGGGAACAGACTGTAAATCTGTCGGCGAAGCCTACGGAGGTTCGAATCCTCCCCCCACCACCAGCCTGGAAATAAGACCTATGTAGGAGATTTCGACATTTATACGGAATCGATACTTACTGCATGGCTTCCTGCATCAGCCTTAAACACAATTAGAGGAATTTCTGTATTGTTTTCATCATTGGTGGCCTGTGTCTTTATTTTGGTGATACCACCTGAAATCGTATTAGCGGGAGTAGCTCAGTTGGTAGAGCTTCAGCCTTCCAAGCTGGATGTCGCGAGTTCGAATCTCGTCTCCCGCTCCAGCAGAAGATAAACTCGAACATTTTCATATGCCCACGTAGCTCAGTCGGTAGAGCGCTTCCTTGGTAAGGAAGAGGTTCAACGGTTCGATTCCGTTCGTGGGCTCCACTAAAATTGAAGAAAGCAAATTGACAAATGAAGATTAAGATACGTACTGGAGTAAAGCTATAAATTATCAATATTCGTAACATGTTAGAGATTTAAAATTGGACACAGATTTTCACAGATCTACACGGATTCTATCTGCAACATTTAGGTTTTTTTTGCCGGCATAATTGTCACAACATTAAAATATCTGTGTAATTTGTGTTTATCCGTGTCCCATTTGGAAAAGACTAAAATCATACCAATATTCAATATTCAATCGTCAATCGTCAATCGTCAATTCAAAGGGGAGGACGGAAATATGTCGAAGGCAAAGTTTGAGCGGACCAAGCCGCATGTCAACGTAGGAACG
>CALZJV010000271.1 GCA_945787595.1 uncultured Desulfobacterales bacterium
GCATCGAGTAATTTTCTTAAATATCCTATTAATTTAGAGTGCGCTCATGTCAATGTTCGCCAAGAGGTAATCCCTGTCTTCGTCATTATGGATAAAAACACCCAGATTGCCGAGCCTGATGTTTTGCAAACCAGTGGATTTCACTTTCGTGTAAGCTTCAACCATTTCTTTCGTATTAGGTCTCCTGAAGTCCTTCATCTGATGTTCCGGGAAAAAGGCCAGTATGGTAAAGGGGATCGTTGGATCAACCTCTGATAGCACCCGGGCAATTCTTTCCAGTTCATCGCTTTCTACAAGGTTAGGAATATGGAGAGATAGTTTTCAGGTCGGGAGAGGTGAATAGAGGTGATCAGACGGTGTGAGTTTAATTCCCCTGTCAAAAATTCTCAACAGTGTTGTCGCAAAACATGATTGCCGGATTAAATCTGATACCGAAACCAGTAAGGTCAACTGCCACTGTGATGAGAACGCTAAGCCGCTTACTATAAAGTAAGCCATGGATATTCTGGGCGCGAATTAATTCTGGCTGAAGACTGGTTGACAGGTAACATGCCGATTGCTATATGTTTATCATTTGCCGGCTTAATGCTGTGGAGATAATTTTGGATTAAAACTGACCGCAAGGTGGAATTAATTTTTCTTCACCAGTCTTAAAGCAGAACCTCATCATTCACCTTGAGCTAATACCGAGTGCTTTACGAAGTCTCCTAACATCAATTACATAGCCGACGTATATGTATTTAAAATCGCAATCCGGATTCCAAGAATCAAGTTATTTTCTTAAATCTGTTCTGAATCTGAATCATTATTGTAAAGCCACAACCATGAAACAAAAATAAAAGAGGGCCGTTGTGAAAATACAATCTAACTCTTTTTTCTTCGCGCCATTGTCTCAGATTGGGGGTCTTGGCCTCGCATATTTCGTCGTAGGTAAACTCTCGTTATGGTTGGTAATCTCTCCAGAATATGCGACTGCGGTCTGGCCTGCAGCGGGCATTGCTTTGGCCGGCATTCTGTTATTTGGTCGTGGTGTTTGGCCGGGCATTTTGGTTGGGTCCTTTTTAGTCAATATCGGGATATCTTTCGATGCCACCCATCCGACTTCGATCCTCAGGTCCTTAGCGCTACCGATAGGCGTTGCGGCAGGGGCGACCCTGCAAGCCCTGGCGGGCGCTTATCTGATACAGCGACTCGTGGGATTCCCAAACCTGCTTGATCGAATACAGAATATCTTCAAAATGATGGCGCTGGGGGGACCTGTTAGCTGTCTGGCGGGTGCCACAATAGGCGTGACAAGTTTGGTACTGGCGGATCTGATCCCCTCGAATACCTATTTTTTGAACTGGTGGACCTGGTGGCTACGTGACACCATCGGGGTGCTCCTCCTAATTCCACTGGCGGCGGTTTGGAGTATGAAATTGCGTCAAGCGCGGCGGCGAATACGGTTCTTTGCAAGCTTAGCGCTGTGCCTGGCCGTCGTATTGACCGTGGTGGTGTTCCTCAATATACGCGCCGGCGAGCAAAAACGTGCACAGCTGGTATTCGAGCAAAGAACAGACCACCTGGCCCAAGCCTTGATGACAGACCTCGGATCCTATTCTGACATTCTTTATTCCATCGAAGGGCTTTTCCGGGCCAGTCAACGCGTGGACCGCGGTGAGTTTGCGAAATTCGTTGAGCGTTCATTGTTCCGCTATTCGGGCATTCAAGCATTGGAGTGGATTCCGCGCGTACCGGGAGGGAAACGGGCTCTATACGAAGCTAATGCGCGGCGGGATGGATTCCCTGACTTTCAGTTCACGGAACTGAACCCCCAGGGGCAATTGGTAACCGCTTTGCCTCGGGAGGAGTATTTTCCTGTCTATTACGCAGAACCCTACGAGGGAAACAGGAACGCTCTGGGGTTCGACCTGGCCTCAAATCCCGAGCGTCTCGAGGCAATGAACCGGGCAAGCAATTCCGGGAGACCGGTTGCAAGTTCCAGAATCAGGCTGGTGCAGGAGGTCGGGCGCCAGTTTGGCATGCTTATCTTTTTGCCGATTTACGCCGGAGGCATACCTCCAGACGCCGCCCAAGCGCGCCGAAAACACCTGGCAGGCTTTGCGTTGGGGGTCTTTAGGATCGGCGACATGGTAAACGCGGCCATAAAGCCTTTCGAAAGCGAAGGTGTTGAGTACACGCTATACGACGAGACGGCGCCTGACGGTGAACAACTGCTATTTACAAACCTTTCGCAGCTGCGTGAAGACACCCACATGACTCCGGAAGATATCCGCGCTGAAGCCTCGACAGGACTTCATACAGAAGTTGCGTTCATGTTCGCCGGGCGGCGCTGGGCCGCCCAGTTCACCCCGACGTCCACGTATCTTGAAGATCATAAGCCCTGGGAGGCACGCGCAGTGCTGGTCGGCGGGCTCCTGTTTTCCAGCTTGTTGGGGACGTTTATTTTAGTGCTGGCGGGCCGCACGGCCACGATAGAGCGCGTCGTGGACGAACGCACTGCTGAATTATCAAACACCAACACGGAACTGGCGAAAGAAATCAGCGAGCGTCAGCAAACGGCGGCGGCGCTGAAAGAGAGTGAGAAACGACAGCGTGCCGTCCTGGACAGCACCGTCGACGGAATCATCACCATCAACCAGCATGGCATCGTTCAGTTGTTTAATCCGGCCGCAGAGCGCATCTTCGGCTACCCGGCCGCGGAGGTTATCGGCCACAACATCAACATGTTGCAACCCGAGCCTTACCACAGCCAGCACGATGAATATATCAGAAATTACCTTAGCACCGGCAAAGCCAAAATCATCGGTATTGGACGGGAAGTCGTCGGTCTACGTAAAGACGGTACAACATTTCCCATGGAACTGGCGGTCAGCGAAGTGCAACTGGGCCCGAAGCGTTTGTTTACCGGTATTATACGCGATATCACCGACCGCAAACAAGCGGAGTTTCAGATTAAAGAGCGTTCCAAACTCCTGGCTTTGGGGGCAAATGTCGGAAAAGCAATTACGGAGTACAGTGATTGTCGCTCCATGCTGGAGCGCTGCACCGAAGCGATCGTTAACCATCTGGACGCCGCTTTTGCCCGTATCTGGACCCTGAATATAGATGATCAGATGCTCGAACTACAGGCCAGTACCGGCATGTATACCCATATCGATGGTGCCCATGGTCGCATTCCCGTGGGAAAATATAAAATCGGTCTCATCGCGCATGAACGTCATCCGCACCTGACCAACGACGTTCAACATGACCCGCGGATCGGTGACCCGGAGTGGGCACGGCGGGAAGGCATGGTCGCTTTTGCAGGATATCCCCTTATTGTTCAAGACGAGCTGCTCGGCGTTATGGCGATGTTCTCCCGCGACACGCTGCCGGCAACGGTTCTGGATACAATGGGGTCGGTAGCTACCCAAATCGCCTTGGGGATCAACCGCATACAGGCAGAGTCGGATCTGATGGTGGCCAAGGAGCAGGCCGAATCCGCCAGCCGGGCCAAGAGCGAGTTTCTGGCCAGTATGAGCCATGAAATCCGTACGCCAATGAACGCCATCATCGGTATGGCCGAACTGCTCGGTGAAACGTCCCTGGATTCTGAGCAACGTCAATATGTTCGCATATTCCAATCAGCCGGTGAAAACCTGCTTGCCTTAATAAATGACATCCTCGACATCAGCAAGCTGGAAGCCGGTCATTTTGAACTGGAAAAAATTGACTTTGGCACGCCGGTGAAACTGGTTGGTGATCCGCTGCGGTTGCGCCAGATTCTCGTTAACCTGGCCGGCAATGCCATCAAGTTCACGGAAAAAGGCGAGGTCGTTATTGAAGTTAAACCCGTTACGGATCATAAGCCCGGCCAGGAGGGCCAATTGGTGTTTTCAGTAAGCGACACCGGAATTGGTATTCCCCCAGATAAAACAGAATCTATATTTGAGCAATTCACCCAGGTAGACGCCTCCACCACCCGCCAGTATGGCGGCACTGGGCTGGGGTTGAACATCTCGCGGCGGATTGTCGACGCCATGCAGGGACGTATCTGGGTTGAAAGTGAACTGGATCAGGGCAGCACCTTTTATTTCGCAGCAAGATTTGAAGTACAGGCCGAACCCAAAAAGCGTGTACCGCCGCCGTCGACTGAAATGAAGGGGCTAAGGGCACTGGTTATTGATGATAACGCCACCAACCGCCTGTTGTTAAGGGAAATGATTTCCGGATGGGGAATGGTGGTAACCGAGGCGGAAGACGGCCGTGCCGGTCTGTATGCCCTGCAACGGGCCAAAACGGCTGCCTCTCCGTTCGATCTGGTACTGCTGGATTGTCGTATGCCCGGCATGGACGGGTTTGAGGTGGCCGGTCATATTCATCAGGACGATTCTTTCCGGGGCATGACCGTAATGATGCTGACTTCCGACAATCGCGCAGGGGATATTGCCAAAGCCGGCAAACATGGAATTTCGGGCTATCTGGTGAAGCCCATTAAGCGCAACGATCTAAAAAACGCGATTAGCGCCTCAATGGCCAAAACCAGGCCAGTCCCCGAAGCGCCCAAAGCCGGCCCGGTTTTGCCCGCAGGCGAAGGCCTTCCCCTGCGTATCCTGCTGGTCGACGACTCTGAAGACAACCGGCTGCTGATCGCATCATACCTCAAGAAGAGCCCCCATTCGATCGACGTCGCCGAAAATGGCGCCATTGCCCTGCAGAAATTTACGGCAGGAACCTATGATCTTGTTCTTATGGATATGCAGATGCCGGTTATGGATGGTTACGCGGCCACCCGCGAGATCCGGAAATGGGAAAAACAAAACAGTGTCGCCGAAACCCCGGTTGTGGCCCTGACAGCCTATGCGCTGAAGGAAGACACGCAAAAGAGTTTGGATGCCGGCTGTAATGCCCATCTGACCAAGCCGATTAAAAAGGCAATACTGCTGGGTGCCCTGGCTGAATTCAGTCAGAACAAATCCATGGCGGATCCCGCTCTTTAGGCCCTAAGCGGGTTTTATCTGAAAACATGTTGTAAGAAAACAAAGTTTTCAGGTGTCAGTGCTCGGGTTTCAGTGATAAAAAATTTCAAATAACAAAACACAAATACCAAATGGTTCGACAAGCTCACCACCCTGAGCCAGTCGAAGGGCAAATCACAATGACCGAAATTCAAAATTCAAAACAAGCACTTGAGGAAGAACTTTTCGCTAGTTGAGAAATCAAATTGATTCGAAAGGGAAAGCGCCCAAGATGTTTTGGTCATTGGATATTGGAATTTATTTGTAATTTGGTGCTTGTGATTTGGAATTTAAACAGTTGGTGCTTGTAATTAGTTATTTCCGGTTTGTCCGGGTTAGGATAAGGAAAAAGAATGACAACAAATAGCGACATGCCTAATGGTAAAAAAATTATCATCCAAGTGGATTCTGACTTGGAAGACCTCATTCCCGGATTCCTCGAAAACAGGCACAGGGACATCACCGCCATTATTGATGCGTTGGGGCGAAAGGATTATGATTCCATCGCCAAGGCGGGCCACACCATGAAGGGTGTTGGCGGAGGCTATGGATTTGACGCCATTACGGATATTGGTAATGCAATTGAACAGGCCGCCAAACAGAAAGATCCCGTAAAAATAAAGCATTGTTTAAACCAACTTTCCAACTATCTGCAGTGTATTGAAATCGTTTTCGAACCCGGTTAGAATTCATAGCCGCATGATTTATGCCCGGTTGCAGCGTACTGAAATAATAGCGGACGTTTAAAGGAATAGCGGATATGCGTATTCTAATAGCTGAAGATGATAAAGATTCTCAAAAACTTCTCGAGAGGATTTTGCAGAAGGAAAATTATGACGTCGTCATCGCCGATGATGGACGCATGGCCTTGGATATCTTTCAACATGAAGATATTCGTCTGGTCATTACGGACTGGCTGATGCCGCAGATGGGTGGCGTGGAACTCTGTGAAAAAATCAAACGGGAAGCGATTTCTGGATATGTGTATATTATCCTGGTGACATCAAAAGAAGGCAAGGCGGATCTTGTGCGCGCTATGGATGCTGGGGCGGATGATTACGTTACCAAACCCTTTGATAAAGGAGAGTTGCTCGCCCGGGTACGATCGGGGCGGCGGATTATCAACCTGGAACAGGCGATCAGTGAGAAAAACCGGGAGCTTAGCGTTGAAAAGGAGACCTCCGACAGGCTGCTGCTCAGCATCTTTCCCGAAGTAATTGCCGAGCGCTTGAAACAGGATTCGGGTATCATCGCCGATAGCTTTGCGGAGACATCCATCCTGTTTGCCGACATCAATGATTTTTCAAGTCTTCTCGCTCAGAAAACGCCGATTCAGGTGGTCGAGTTGCTGGGGCAGGTATTTGCGGGGTTTGATCGGCTGGCCGCCCAATACGGACTGGAAAAAATCAAGACTATTGGCGATTCGTACATGGTGGCCGCCGGGGTTCCGGTGCCGCGTCTGGATCACGCGCAAGCCATCGCCGAATTGGCTTTTGCCATGCAGGAGGAGATTGTTCGTTTTGATGCCGGGATCGGTGCGCCGCTGCAATTGCGCATCGGTATTAACAGCGGACCCGTGATTGCTGGCGTGATCGGAACTGCAAAATTAGCTTATGATATCTGGGGTGAAACAGTCGGTACCGCCGCCCAGATGGAAGCCTTTGGTTTGCCGGGTTCCATTCAGGTCAGCGCTACAACCTATGCGCTTTTGAGAGAAAATTATGTGTTTGAGGAGCGTGGTGAATACTATGTCAAAGGAGAAGGCTCCATCCTGACATATCTGCTTGTGGGCCGCAAGTAGCCGACGGATACTCACATAAAAACTAGCAGGAAAACACACATCGCCTTGAATACTAATCCGGGTCGCAGCTAAGGTGGTGAAAATTCACCTGTGACTTGATGCATATAGACTTAACTTTTTACACCGTTTTGTTCCGAGAATTTGGTTTCAGGTGTCAGGTTTCAGGTGTCAGGAATGGTAGACGCACTAGCTTATCCTGAACACTGACACCTGAAACCTTGGGCTCAAAAAGAGGAATAAAAATGAGATAAAAGTTAAGGGCCTCGATATGAGAATTTTCATCACCCCGGGTCGTAGCCCTGCGGACCGACTCGGGGTTGCGGCATTGGCTGAACCCGAAAAACAAAATCTCAGTTCGGCGAAATCTGCCGGCAAACCCGCGTTTCGGAGTACCATGTGAATACCATTGAGCGAATCGGTAATTCTACGCTGGAAGGATGGCGGGAAATTTGTTACCTGGCCGGTATTATCTGGCAGGTATTTTCAGTCAGTGCCAGACCGCGCTATTGGACTCGAACGGTGCGTGCCGAGTTCTATCGTCAGATTATTTCTACAGGTATTGACACATCCGGATTTGTTATCTATGTGGCCTGTGCGGTGGGTATATCCGTGGTCGCTCAGGTCCTGGTTTGGTTAGAGCTTATCGGCCAATCTCTGTCTTTAGGCCCCTTACTGGTGACCGTATTGGTTCGCGAGGCGGCACCGGTTTTGATAAATCTGCTTGCCATTGGCAGAAATGGCACCGCTTTGGCCTCGGAATTAAGCAATATGAAAATTGCAGGTGAGGTGCGCGTGTTAGATGTGCAGGGGCTCGATCCGTTTATATATCTGGTAATGCCCCGGGTGTTAAGCCTGACGCTCTCCGTTTTTTGCCTGGCCGTTCTTTTTGTCGTCGTTGCTTTTGCCAGCGGCTATCTCAGCAAGCTTGTGCTGAGCCCTAGCGTAGTTGATCCGGGCACTTTTGTGCGCAGCATCATTTTTTCTGTGAGTCCGGTCGACTTAATTAACTTTCTGTCAAAGACGATTATACCGGCTTTATTTACAGGGGCCATTTGTTGTTCACAAGGTCTACGGGTGCAGACTTCCTTGACGGAGGTTCCAAAGGCAACCAAGCGCGCTGTGGCGCTTTCTGTCAGAGCGCTTTTCGGTATATCGGCATTGGTTTCGCTGCTGACTTACATGTAAGCTGTGCAACCGGTTGGCGCTTTTGTTTGCCTGATGCGGCCTCATTCATTTACGTCTCGGAAATACTACAATTGGTTGAAATTAAATATTTTTAGCTCCTGGTTATGCCGCTTCCAATAGCGAGCGAAGCGAACTAACTTGATTTTAGATGGGTTTCCATCAGGCATGGAACCCATGGGGGCAGATAAGCAGTGAGCGTTTTCAAAAAAAAATTCAATATGCAAGCTGATTCCGGAAGTAATCACACGCCGGTGCTTGCGTTTAAAGGGGTGTCGACCGAGCCGGATCCCATGTTTGATTCACCCCTTTGGGATGTCACGTTTACCCTTTCTCGGAGGGAGCTTCTGCTCATTCGGTTGGAACGCGGGCGTTTCAGACTTCCACTAGCGGACCTGGCTGCCGGCGTTTTAGAACCCGGGCAGGGCACCGTCGAATTTTTTGGCGATAATTGGCTCCGGATGTCCCCCGATTATTCATCGACACAGCGAGGAAAAATCGGACGGGTATTTGAAGACCACGGATGGATCAGCAATCTTGATATCGGCGAAAATATTACCCTGGCACAAAGGCACCATTCAATTCGATCAGATTCGGATATCGAAGAAGAAGCGACCAATCTGGCAAGAATGTTTGGCCTTCCGGGCTTGCCTCACCGGGCGCTTGCAGGAACGCGCCGGGAGGATTTGAGGCGATCTGCGTTTATTCGCGCTTTTATAGGCGATCCGTCGCTTATCATCCTGGAACGCCCGACGAGAAATCTTTTCCCCGGAATTATGCCACCGTTGATGAACACGATTCGGGCTGCCCGGGATCGAGGCAGTGCAGTTATTTGGACAACAAGCGAAGACCGCGTTTGGAGTGAAAGCGGTATTCATGCTACCCTGAAATGCACGATGTTCGGCTCACGCATGAATGTAATCAAAGAGGGCGATAATGGCTGAGCGATTCAAATTTAGATATGTGAACCAACTCATCGGGACTTTCGTAATCCTGGTTGTTATTTTAGCCGTTATTTCTGTTTTCGTCACTGCACGAAGCCAAAAGTGGTTCGAGCAAAATTACAAACTGCGTGTTTTGCTGCCTGAAAGCGGCTCGCACGGTCTGCGCAATGGGTCCGAGGTGTTACTTCTGGGTGCGATCGCGGGGCAGGTCATGGAGATCACCATTAATAAAAACGATCGTATGGAAGCCCATCTCAGTATCCGGGCCGATTTTTTCCGATTTGTGCGGGATGATTCTGTGGCCATCATTCGGTCGAAATTCGGGCTGGTGGCCCAGGATGTTTACCTTGAGATCAGCCGTGGAACCGGCGCCTTGCTGCCGCAAAAAAATGCGGTCATTGCGTGTGAGATTGAAAAAAGCATTATAACGTCAATTGAGCAAACGCTGGCGCGATTGGAGAATGCGACGTTGCCTGCAATTGAAGAATACCGGGAACTGGCTGTCGATTTTCGAGATCCGGAAAGTCCCTTGCAGTCGGTGCTGGACCGCCTGAATCGTATCTCCGAAAGTCTGGAAGCCGGCGAAGGTATTGCCGCCAAACTCCTGACAGACAAATCCCTGGCTATTGATATTGAGAAAATCCTGACCGGCATAAATTCGACCCTAAACGAGCTGATGGTTGTTTTAAAGGATGCTCGAAACACGAGCGGCAAGATTGCGGAGGCCGCTGATAACGTCAGCGGGCAACTCGCTGCAATGCCCCGCATTGCAGCGCTGACCGAAAATGTGTTTCGCAAGGCTGTAGTGGTCTTGCAGGATATCCATAAAACCATGGATCGATTTCCGGGCATTATGGGCCGGTTGGAAGGGGAAATTCAGACGCTGCCCGAACTTATTAGGCAGACTGCAGAGACCTTGCGCCAAATCGAGAAACTGGTAATTGGCATGCAAAAACACTGGTTGCTGCGTGAATATGTCGAGCAGCAAACGCCGGTGACGCGGATTCCATCTGCTGAGGTTGGTCAAAAAAGGAAACAGCCATGAAAAAACAGGCGCCGCGCTTCTCTTTGGTTTTTTGTTTATGCGGCTTCGTATTTTATCTGATGCTGACTGGTTGCGTCAAGCCGGCGCCTGAAACCGCCGTAGAAATTGACTCTGAATATTCCAGGTCCATGACGGCCGGGCGCTTGGCTTTTGATCAGGGGTTGATCGAACAGGCCACCAGGTTCTATCAACAGGCGCTCAGACGGGCACGTGCAATAGACAGCGCTCCGCAAATCGGTGATGCAGCATACAATCTGGCGGCTTGCTGGATACACCTTAATCAGCTTGAAATAGCGCGAGATTTGTTGGATGAAGCCGAAACAGAAATATCAAGCATTCACGGCAACATTGCGGATATCAAGCTGGTAGCGGCAAAAGTAGCATGGTTGCAAGGTAATTCGGAAGAGGCATTGATGCTCGCAGATCAGGTTTTGTCTTCCCCGGGGTCATATCCTGCAGACAACCTACGCCTGCAGGTATATTTACTCCGCGGCCAGATTGCCTGTGATAATGATGATGCCGCGCTGGCGCTGCAGGAACTGCAAAAAGCCAAAAACATCACCAGTCTTGTTTCAGCCCCCTCGCTGCAAGCCGATATATCCGCATTGGCGGGGCGTATCCATCTGATCAAAAGTGAACCCGTCATGGCGGCCAAAGAATTTGACAGCGAAGCCAGATTACTACGGCAAGCAAAACGATATCCGGAAATGGCACACGCGCTTCAAAATGCTGCCGAAGTGTATCTAAGTGCGGGCAATTACAGTCTGGCTGCGGATCGTTTTTTTAGAGCGGCGCGCAGCACATTTGCCCAGGGGCAAAATTCGGCTGCAATGAAGCTGGGGCACCTTGCACTTTCCGCCGCTGATAAGGCCGAAGATCAATCGGTCAAAATAAGAGTACGGGCATTGATGGATGAGATAGAAACCGCCTCCGGTCAATAAATGCGGCTGGAATGAATGCGGGCCGATCCTCCATATTTATTAGATCTGCGCAACCAAGGCTTAGTCCTTATGAACGTCGCGAATTTAAACCAGTTTTCGATTTCACCAAATAGCTCTTCAGCCTTGTCTTTGCCTTTGAGTTTATTGATGACTGCAGCTGTGCCATGATGCGCGAGGGCCTTTGCCGAAGTAGCTCCAATCCCCCTGCTTGCTCCTGTTATTAATCCTACCTTATCCTTAGTCCAAGTTCCATAATTCATTTCCCCTATTTTAAAAAGTGACCATTTCTTGAATATCACGGCTCAATTGCGGCCTTGTTTCAGGCGTCGGTTCCCATTGATAGATAGATTCAATATCGTTTCGATATCGCAGCTAATAAAGTTGAAGCGACTGGTGAAAATTAACGTGAAAACTCTCTTTTCCATTCTGGCTACCATCCCAATATTTTGTGCATAGACTATCACTAACCTTATGCTTTTCAACTGTATATTAGGTAATACGCAACCCACATATCATAACCGTTGGAGATTACGGCTAGCTAAATTGAGTGAATATCATCTGGCAATCTACAATAAATTGTCAGGTTGAAACAATCGGCGTTTTCACCCTGATCATTCCTGAGATGGCCAGCCAAAAAGTGAAAATATCATCCATTTTAGAAACCTGTGATATGTCTGACAAAATTTTTCGCACAGTATCAAAGGTTCGATTTAGAAGTCCAAAATAAATTAAGGCTCATAAAAGTGTGTATTTGCCCTGGCTAATCTGCAAATTTATTCGCCATGAATGAGGCATGTTTTTCCCCTGTGTCGGACCGTGCTTTAGCATCGTCCAAAAACGCTTGCGAGATCACTTTGAAACATGTACTTTTGTTCAATTTGAATTTATGGCAAAATCCAGCCTACAAAGTACACTAAATTTTCTTCTGTCTCAGATGATATCACAACTTTGACCGAACTTTGGATTATCTCAGGCCTGCCTGAATAAAAACAATTTTCAGAAAGTAAAAGGGTGCCTGTAGACACTTTTTCGTTATTCTGCTTTTTTATCTTAATAATTTATCGCGTAGATTCCACCAATATTTTTGAAAGTTGATATTTTTAGTGCCCACATGAGTCAATTAATTCTCATTTAGAATCATGCACATCTTTTTTCATCAATATGGCTTTATAAGTTGTAATCAGTTTTGGCGCTGTACCCATCGTTACTAAGACAACAAGCAGTACTGATAAAACAAAAAACCAGACAAAGGGCAAAATCAAAAAAACAGTACAGTAAAGATCCGGGTCCAGAGGGCCCGGCTTTGGTCCACCCCTGAGGGGTGATATGGGTGATTACATTTGCCAGCAGTGTTCAGGTGTCGGGTGTCAG
>CALZJV010000272.1 GCA_945787595.1 uncultured Desulfobacterales bacterium
CGTCCATGTATAAAGACTATATCCTGACGATGCTGTTCGTGAAATACCTCAGCGATATTAGAAAATACAAACTGGCCGAGTTTGAGAAAAAATATAGGGGAGACAGGGTGCGGATCGAACGGGCCATGGCTCGCGAGCGCTTTATTGTCAGTGAGGAAGCATCCTTTGATTATCTTTATGCTCATAGAATCGACAGCGATATCGGGCAGACGATCAATACGGTGCTCGAAAATATTGAAGATGCCAACAAGGCCAAACTGCACAATGTATTTCGCAACATCGATTTTAACAGTGAAGCCAACCTGGGCCAGGCCCGCCAGCGCAACAACCGCCTCAAGAATCTTCTGGAGGATTTTGCAGCGCTTGATCTCAAGCCAGATAACAATGGCGATATGGACGTTAGCGGTGATGTTTATGAGTATCTGATTGAAAGATTTGCGGCCAGCGCCGGCAAAAAGGCCGGCGAGTTTTATACTCCAGCAGCGGTTTCCGAAACCCTGGCACGGCTCGTGGCCCCGCAACAAGGAGATCGTATCTGCGATCCGGCCTGCGGCTCCGGATCTCTGTTAATCCGGGCCGGTAAGCAGGTTGGCTCGAACGATTTTGCCCTTTACGGCCAGGAAATGAACGGCAGCACCTGGGCCCTGTGTAAAATGAACATGTTCCTGAACGAGGTGGACTCCGCTCATATCCAGTGGGAAGACACCATCCGGCACCCTCAGTTTGTCGAAGACGATGCCTTGATGAAATTCGATATCGTGATCGCCAATCCTCCTTTTTCACTGGACAAATGGGGCCAGGAAATGGCCGCCGAAGATCGTTATACCCGTTTCCAGCGCGGCATCCCACCCAAAAGCAAAGGCGATTGGGCCTTTATTAGCCACATGCTGGCAACGGCCGTGGAAGGAACCGGCCGCGTCGGTGTGGTGGTCCCCCATGGGGTGCTGTTTCGCGGCGGCCAGGAAGGCAAAATTCGCGAAGCGGTAATCCGGGAAAATCTTTTAGACGCCGTCATCGGTCTTCCGGCCAACCTTTTTTACGGTACCGGCATTCCGGCAGCCCTGATGATCTTCGACAAATCCCGCAAGCCCGACCGCGAGGTTCTTTTTATCGATGCCAGCCGCGAATTCGAGCAGAGCACCAACCAGAACAGACTGCGGCCGCCGGACATCGAAAAAATCGTGATGACCTTTCGCAAAAGGCAGGCGGTTGACAAGTACGCCTACGCGGCCTCTTTTGCAGAAATCGAAGAAAACGAGTTCAATCTGAATATCCCGCGCTACGTGGACACCTTTGAACCGGAGCCGGAAATCGATATTGTCGCCACCCAAAAGGAAATCGAAGAGATCCAGGCCGAGCTGGTGGAGACGCAGGCCAAAATGCAAGCATATCTCAAGGAGCTGGGATTCTGAACCACGAAATACACGAAATACACAAAAGTATTTATGTGAAATTGAACCACGAAATACACGAAATACACAAAAGTATTTATGTGAAACTGAACCACGAAATACACGAAATACACGAACAATTTATCTTTCGTGCCTTTTGTGTGTTTCGTGGATCATAAAAAACTTGACCATGTACGATGACTTAGCGGAGAAGCAGTCGGAACTACGGAATAAACGAAAAGCACAAACATTTAATCTTTCGTGTATTTTGTGTATTTCGTGGTTAAAAATTAGGATCAGACCATGAATAAAGTTCTATATAAAGAAGAGGTCTACGCCATACAGGGTGCCGCATTCGACGTTTATCGGGAAATGGGCTGCGGTTTTCTGGAGCCGGTTTACCAGGAATGCCTTGAAAAGGAACTTAAAGTGCGTGGAATTCCATTTGAGTCTCAGAAAGAACTCAAGTTGAGCTACAAGGGAGAAGCTTTAAATCTAATCTATAAACCGGATTTGGTTTGCTACAGGACGATCATCGTCGAATTGAAGGCTGTAAAAGCGATCGACGATGTTCACCGTGCCCAGGTGTTCAATTATCTGAAGGCAACCGGTTTACGGCTTGGCCTGCTGGTTAATTTCGGACATTATCCCAAAGCGACGGTCGAAAGAATCATTATGTGAGCACTAACAGAACCACGAAATAAATAAACCACGAAACACTCGAAATACACTAAAATTTAAAAAAAATTTGTCGGACATGTTCGTGTATTTCGTGGTTTCCGTCGCCAATAAAAAGGATCAATTCATGAATGGCAACCTGCCGGAAAAACGGTCCCAAATTCTGATCTATCAGACCGAAGACGGCCAAACTCGTATCGATGTGCGCCTAGAAGCCGAAACCGTCTGGCTGACCCAAGCTAACATAGCAGAGCTTTATCAAATTACCCCTCAAAACGTTACCCTTCATATAAGGAACATTTACCGAGAAGGTGAATTGCAGACGCAGGCAACTTGTAAGGAATACTTACAAGTTCGTCAGGAAGGTTCTCGCCAGATTCGAAGACAGCTCAAGCATTATAACCTCGACGTGATCATCGCCGTGGGTTACCGGGTCCGTTCCCATCGCGGCACCCAATTCCGGATCTGGGCCACCCAGCGGCTGCGCGAGTATATCGTTAAAGGGTTTACTTTAGATGACGAGCGGCTAAAACAGGCAGGCGGTGGGAATTATTTTGACGAATTGCTCGCCCGTATTCGTGACATTCGATCCTCGGAAAAGGTTTTCTGGCGCAAGGTTCTCGAGATTTATGCCACCAGCATCGACTATGACCCGGCGACCGACCTGTCGCAGGAGTTTTTTGCCGTGGTGCAGAATAAGATGCACTGGGCGGCCCATGGGAACACGGCAGCGGAAATTGTGGCAGACAGAGCAGACGCAAATCAGCCGAATATGGGCCTGACTTCCTGGACCGGCGCCAAGCCCTCCAGGGAGGACACCGGGATCGCCAAGAATTATCTAAACCATGAAGAGCTGGACACGTTAAACCGGATTGTAACTATGTATCTGGACTTTGCCGAATTGCAGGCTCTCAACCGAAAACCCATGTATATGCGGGATTGGATTACAAAGCTAGATGAATTTTTAAAAGTCAGCGATCGAGACATCCTGACCCACGCGGGAAGGATCAGCCATGATGAGGCGATGCAGAAGGCCCATGCTGAGTATGCAGTGTATCGCAAACAACTGCTTGAAGCCCCGTCATTGGTGGAGAGGCATTTTAATGAAGCGATGAAGGAAGTCAAAAAGATAGAAAAGAAAAAGAAACCACGAAATACACGAAACACACAAAACACACAAAATAAAAAAAGTTAAATTTATTTCGAGTTTTTCAGGTGGTTCGTGGTTAAACATAGGTGAAAGCGTGACGAATCGGAACGAAAATAGACCGGGGTATAAGAAAACGAAGGTCGGGTGGATACCGAAGGAGTGGGAAATGGTTCGCATAGGGCAATTATGCTCGTTTTCTAGTGGACACGGATTTCGCAAACAAGACTGGTCTAGTGGAGGTTTGCCTATTATAAGAATTCAAAACCTTAACGATAGTAAAGAATTTAATTACTTTGATGGTGAAACGGATCCAAAATGGATGGTGCTTGCCGGGGACTTACTCTTTGCTTGGACTGGTGTCAAAGGAGTTTCATTTGGCCCTAAGATTTTGATGAGGCGGTTGTTCCAAATGTCTATTTTTGTTTCCGGTCTCGAACAAAAGACATCCGCGGTAATTTTTTCAAGTTTTATTTTGAAAATGGCTGCTTAAATCATCAACTAAAAAAAGTAATAAATACTGGAGTTCGAAATGATGGACTATTAAATCTCAACCCCACTTATTTTTTTAATATTAAAATAAAGGTTCCGCCAATTTCTGAACAACATTGCATAGCAGACGCTCTTACTTCCGCAACTAATGAAATCAACCAGCTCGAAAAAAAACTCAAAGCCTTGGAAAAACAAAAACGCGGCCTGATGCAAAAGCTGCTCACCGGAGAAATGCGTGTAAAAGTTAATGATAAAGTTGATCATGTGGAAGACGATTAGTGAACTATATTTACCAAAAACTTTTCGTGTATTTCGTGTATTTCGTGGTTCATATTTGTGATTTAAAATAGGAGCACATCATGGAAGAGCAAACCCCATTTGGCGCACCCGAACACGAACTGCCCAGCTATCTGGAAAAGGTCCAGTCCCAGCTTCCGGCCGTGCACCTGTTGGTGCAGATGGGATGGCAGTATCTCCCCCCGGATGAAACCGTCAAGCTGCGCAACGGACGGCTGGGGGCCGTCGTTTTGGAGCCGATTCTGATCGATCACATCCGTGCACATTGCCGCTACGAATTCAAAGGCGCCATCCATCCTTTTACCGAAAACGCCATCCAGAATACGGTTCAGACGATTAAAAGTTTCCGGGCCACGGGTGCGCTGCACCAGAATGAGCAGATTTATGATCTGCTATGTCTGGGCACCAGCGTGCCCCAGACCATCGAGGGTAATACCAAGAGTTTTACCATCGACTATATTGACTGGAAAAATCCGGCCAACAACACCTATCACTGCACGGCGGAATTCAAGGTCGAGCGGGTCGGACATGACAAGCATTACATTCCGGATATTGTCCTGTTCATAAACGGCATCCCGGTAGTGGTGATCGAATGCAAACGCTCCGCCTACACCCGGATCAAAAAGAAACCGGTCGATCTTGCCGTCGACCAGCTATCCGGCTATCAGGCCCGAGACGGCATTCCCCAGCTTTTTTTATATAGCCAGCTTTTGCTGGCCCTGGCGCGGGACAAGGCCCTCTACGGCACCACCGGCACGCTGCGGCAGTTTTGGGCCGCCTGGCAGGAAGACCGCCTTGACGACCCGATCCGAAAGCTGCTGGAAACGCCCCTGAGTCAAAAGGATATGGATCTGCTGTTGACCGGGCCGTTTGCAGGCGCCAGAAACGATTTTCGCAAGATCCTCGATCAGGGACGCGAAATCTACGAGCAGGACCGCGCCCTTTATGCCCTGTGCCGGCCGGAGCGCCTGCTGGAGCTGGCTTATAAATATATTTTGTTTGACAACGGCACCAAAAAAATTGCCCGCTACCAGCAATATTTTACGATTCATGATATCACCCGGCGGGTTTTAAGCGACCATTCCGGTGGTGCGCGACCGGGCGGCGTGGTCTGGCACACCCAGGGCAGCGGCAAATCTCTGACCATGGTGATGCTGGCCAAGTCGCTGGCCCTGCATCCGGCTATCAATAACCCCAAGATCGTTTTGGTGACCGATCGTATCGATTTGGACGATCAGATCTGTGGCACTTTTCGCGCCTGCAGCCTGGAGCCTGAGCAGGCCAATACCGGCAAACATCTTGTTGAACTGCTGCAGGATCATCGCACCCATATCGTCACGACCCTTATTCACAAATTCGCGGTGGCCGCTTCAAACAAAAGCCTGCAGGCCGATCGCAATACCTTCGTCCTGGTGGATGAGGGACACCGCAGTCAATACAGCGAGCAGCATGCCCGCATGCGGCTGGCCTTGAAGGGTGCCTGTTTTATCGCCTTTACCGGCACGCCCCTGGCCAAATCGGCTAAAAAGAATACCTTTGCCCAGTTCGGCGATCTTTTTCAGCCGGCCTATACCATCGCGCGGGCCGTGAAGGACGGGGCCGTGGTGCCGCTATTGTATGAGGCCCGCCATGTGCCTCAGGAGGTTGACAAAAAGTCCATCGACGGCTGGTTCAAAAAAAGAACCTTGGCTTTAACTAAGGATCAGCAGGCGGATCTGAAAAGAAAGTTTTCCACCGAACGCCAACTGAACAAGGCAATTCAAAAAGTTCGCATGATTGCCTGGGATGTCGGTCTTCATTACAGCGTCTTTTATCAGCATACCGGCTTAAAAGGCCAACTGGTGACGCCCGACAAGCAGACCGCCCTGGCCTACAAACAATTTATGGACGGCTTTCAAATGGTATCGACGGAAGTGCTGATTTCCGCACCGGCCCAGCCGGAGGGCGAAAACAACCGCACCGGAGCGTCACAAACCGAGAAGGATTTCTGGCAGGCGATGATGGACCGCCACGGGTCTGAACAAAAATACAACAAACAGTTGATCAATGCCTTCAAACACGGTGAAATGCCGGAAATCATCATCGTGGTCGATAAGCTCTTGACCGGTTTCGATGCGCCACGCAACACCGTTTTGTATCTGGCCCGCAAACTGAAAGATCATACCCTGCTGCAGGCCATCGCCCGTGTCAATCGCCTGTACGAGGGCAAAGAAAACGGCCTGATCCTCGATTACAGCGGCGTGATTGAAAGCCTGGATGAAGCCATCGATTTTTACAGTCAACTGGCGGACTACGATCGTATCGATCTTGAGGCAACCGTCACCTATATCGCGGACCGGGCCGCCAAACTGCCGCAGATGCATTCGAATATATGGGAGCTTTTCACCAAAGTGAGGGGATCCAAAGATCCTGAAGCCTATGAAATCCATCTACGCGATGCCGACCTGCGGAATCGGTTTTACGATCGCTTCAGCCTGTTTGCGCGTACGCTGGCGCTGGCATTGTCATCGAGCAATTTTCTGGAAGCAACCAAGCCGGAAACCATCGAGCGATA
The DNA here is from genome assembly GCA_945787595.1 of uncultured Desulfobacterales bacterium. Next base: position 6,560 of record CALZJV010000272.1, read on the forward strand.
CAAAAAGGATCTCAAGTTTTTCCAGAATCTCAGGGCGGCGGTGACATTCCGCTACCAGGAAACCATCGATTTTTCCGAATATGAGCCCAGAATCAAAAAGTTGATCGATACGCACGTGGGCGCCGGTGAAGTTGAACGGCTCTGCGAACCCATCAACCTTTTAAATGAAGGTGAACGCCGGCGAGTTATCGAGGAAAACGGCAAAAGCCCCGGCGCCAAAGCCGAAATGATCGCTTCTGCGACCCGCCATGTCATCGAACAGGAGATGGCCAAAGATCCGGTTTTTTACAAAAAGTTTTGCATACTCCTTGAAGAAGTGATCGAGGCCTTTCACGAGGGCCGGTTGCGAGCACTGGAAGCACTGGAAAAAATCAAAGATATCTCCACAAAAGTCGTCACCCGCACCGATGACGATATTCCATCCCAACTTGTGGGAAAGGATATGGCAAGACGATACTTCGGACAGGTGCGCGAAAGGATTGCAGCATACGGTACATATAGCGAAAAGGCCGGGGTGGAAATTGCGATTGAAATCGTTGACCGCATCGCCCGGCATAAGATCCGAGACTGGCGCACCAACCCAGACGCCGTCAACCGCATGCGGGGGGAAATTGACGATATGCTGTTTGATATTGAAGAAAAGCGCGGTTTGAACCTGTCGTTGGATGACCACGATGCCATTATCGACCGCTGCATAGAGGTGGCGATCGCCAATGAGAACTGACAGCGCCATTAATGTGATTGATTTCGGTACCCATAAAATCACATATTAAAACACATTTTGAGATCGCTGCAGGGCGATTCAGCTGTTCAGCAACCCCTACCAACTGGTGAAAACACGCATTTTTGTTGTACAAAATCCTACAATTTAAAATAGGCATGTATTATTGTTGTATATAATTTTACAATCCGGACATGATTATTGCTAATTAATTTTTGTGAAATGTTCATTGAATTGGTCTTTGATCGCTTCCTGTTCTTTATCGGTAAGGCGGACTGCTCGGGGTTTTTGGAGCTGGCTGGTTCTGTCATTTCAGGCAAACGCCTTACGGTCATTTTGAGAGTCGCGCCCCGGTCTTTGATGAAGTTCAAATCCTTAATTAAAAAAACAGCACCCGGATGCGAAAAACATTTCGCTAGGTGCCTAAATAATGAATTTAAGCGACATCCGGCTAATCACCCATACGAGTGATCTCGAGCATATCATCGACGACGTCTGTTTGGGATCGCTGAGTTATATTTAAAACACATTTTGAGATCGTTGCAGGGAGATTGAGCTGTCCGGCAACCTAGACAACTCCCGAAGACGCTCATTATTGTTGTACAAAAACCTACAATCTATAACAGGTGTTTATTATTGTTGTAAAATTATCTGCAATCTGGACATAATTATTGCTATTTCCTTTAAAGAAAAATCCTTTTAAATTTTTATGATATGTTCATCGATGCGAGTGCAGGTCAGTAATTTCCATTC
>CALZJV010000273.1 GCA_945787595.1 uncultured Desulfobacterales bacterium
CGGCTGACCATCGAAGGTGCTCAGCGGCTGTCGGAAAAAGAGATAGCACAACAGGCCGGGGTCAGCATGGACGTAAATATTCTGGCGGTGAATCTGTCGCTGGTCCGAAAACGGTTGCTGGCCCATCCCTGGATCGCAGAAGCCGGCGTCAGCAGAGAGATACCATCCGGACTCAGCATCCGGATTAAGGAACATAAACCGCTTGCGGTGGTCGATGTGGGCAAAAAATTTCTAATTAACCATTCGGGTAAAATATTTAAGGCCTGGAATGCATCGGATCCGGCCGATCTTCCGGTGGTCAGCGGTCTCAACGTTTTGGATCTGCCCCCCGTATCCGGACAGACGGATCCGTCAACAGGAAAAATCGCCCGGGAACGCACAGCTCCCTTTAAAGCGGTGATGAAGGTCTTAAGGCTGGGCGGGCAGCAGGGAAGCGTTCTGCCGAATCATTTAATCAGACAGATTCAGGTCGACCGGCAAATCGGCCTCACTCTACTCGCTTTTGACCGGATTAAGACCATAAATCTTGGCTATGACGATTATGACGGCAAATACAATATGCTCGCCAATCTATTTTCGTATCTTAAGCATCAACAAAGCGTATCTGACTTTGATCGCATCGATTTGAATAATTTAAATCGTGTGGTGTTAAACCCCCTGAGGCAGGAGTAAGTAAGCCGCAATTCGATAAAAACGCAAGAACCGCAGGAGGAAAACTAGACCGGTCACAAGAAGAACTTAGTTCGCTGTGCTCCCAATTGGAATGTTGGAATAGTGGATCAATGGAATGATGGGTTTTGGCCTCCGGCTCTCAGGGCCTGCGGCTAGGAGAGGAAAATGGGATGATGGCTTCGCATTGAAAATCATTGTGGCACGGAATTATAAAATGGAAAACTTCCTTTCAAACCCAATGTTCCAACGTTCCAGCATTCCATTATTCCATCTACAAATTTTATATGCCGGGGCTATATAAGCAATATATTTTCAATAGGTTGTAGAATTTCCGAGACGTTTGAATAATGACATTAAACAGGCAATAGTCAATCCCGCGGGATTACAAGGAGAACGTAAATGCAACGACAAGAGGACCTTATTGTAGGTCTTGATATCGGAACGACGAAAATCTGTGCCGTGGTGGGCGAAATTTCGGGGCCTGATATCAATATCATCGGTATCGGAACTCACCCTTCCATCGGACTTCGCAAAGGTGTTGTCATCAATATCGAATCCACCGTGGAATCGATTAAAAAGGCGGTCGAAGAAGCAGAACTCATGGCAGGCTGTGAAATATCCTCTGTGTATGCCGGCATTGCCGGAGGTCACATTACCGGGTTTAACAGTCGCGGAATTGTTGCCATCAAAGGAACCGAGATCTCTGATAACGATGTCGAGCGGGTGATCGATGCTGCCCGGGCAGTAGCGATTCCGATGGATCGCGAAGTCATACATGTCCTGCCCCAGGAGTTTATTGTCGATGATGAAGCCGGAATCCAGAACCCGGTGGGAATGGCCGGTGTCCGGCTGGAAGCTAAAATTCACATCGTCACCGGTGCGGTTGCATCGGCCCACAACCTCGTAAAATGCGCCAATCGATCCGGACTCGATGTCAGCGATATCGTCCTGGAATCCCTGGCATCCGGCGAGGCCGTCCTGACAGAAGAAGAAAAACAGCTGGGCACCGCCCTTCTTGACCTTGGCGGAGGAACCACCGATCTGGCGATATTTTCCGGCAAAAATATCAAACACACCTTTGTGCTGGCTCTGGGCGGCAACAACCTGACAAACGACATTGCCGTAGGATTGCGGGCACCCCAGACCGAGGCCGAAAAAATTAAAAAGAAATACGGCACCTGTGTTGCCCGGGACATCAGCGGTGATGAAGCCATCGAGGTCCCCGGTTTGGGAGGAAGAGAACCTCGCAAACTTCCGCGACAGATTCTTGGAGAGATCCTGGAACCGCGTATGGAAGAAATTTTCGAGTTAACCCACCGTGAAATTTTCCGGGCCGGAATGGAAAATACGATCCCATCGGGATTTGTCTTAACCGGCGGAACGGCGCTGCTGGCGGACGTAACGGAAGTGGCTGAATCGATTTTCCATTTGCCCACCCGTCTGGGCAAACCCCAGGGAATCAAAGGGCTGGTGGATGTGGTCAACAATCCGATGTATGCAACCGGCGTCGGGCTGGTTTTATACGGAGCACGTCATAGAGATTCTAAAAAGTTCAGGATTCGGGACAAAAACATCTTCAATCGTATCATGACTCGCATGAAAAAGTGGTTTCACGATGTCGTTTGATCAAAAATGCCTAAAATTAAGGAATACTATCTTTTTTATAACAAATAACAATTACTTAATAGTAACCAATAACTCAAACCGGTAGGAGGGCAAAAAAATGTTTACCTATGTTGAGACTGATAATTCGGCAAAAATCAAAGTCATCGGTGTCGGGGGTGCAGGAGGAAACGCTATAAACAACATGATCGCATCCAATCTGCAGGGTGTTAAGTTTATTGCGGCCAATACAGACGCCCAGGCCCTTGAAATATCCAAGGCGCCGATTCGGATCCAATTGGGCGAAGGTATGACCGAGGGCCTCGGGGCCGGGGCCAATCCCCAGGTCGGTAGGGATGCGGCCCTTGAAAATGAAGAAGAAATCAGACATGCTCTGGCGGACAGTCACATGGTATTTATCACAGCCGGATTCGGCGGTGGTACGGGTACCGGAGCGGCTCCGGTCATTGCTGAAATTTGCAAAGACCTGGGAGCCCTGACGGTCGCGGTTGTCACCAAACCCTTTTCCTTTGAGGGCAAAAAGCGATCCAGGATGGCGGAAGAGGGAATCGATACCTTGAAAAAGGTGGTCGATACGGCCATCACGATTCCTAACGACCGGCTCAGGGGTTTGGCATCCAAAAAAGCAACCCTGATGGAGATGTTCGTCAAGGCCGACGAAATCCTGCTCCACTCGGTCAAGGGAATCACCGACCTGATCATGATGCCGGGTGTGGTGAATCTGGATTTTGCCGATGTCAGAACAACCATGTCAAAGGCCGGATTGGCTTTAATGGGGATTGGTATTTCATCCGGTGAACACCGGGCAGTGGAAGCCGCCGGAAAGGCAATCTCTCATCCGCTGCTTGAAGATGTGCCCATCAGAGGGGCCAGAGGCGTTTTGATGAATATCACCGCCACCAGCGACATGGAATTCGAAGAGGTTGCCGAAGCCTCGGAGTATATCCACAGTGAAGTCGGTGAGGACGCTGAAATATTCTGGGGCACCTCCGTGGATGAAAGCCTGAGCGATGAAATGCGGGTAACGGTCATCGCTACCGGAATCGGCAATCAAAAAGAGATGATAGAGCAACCGGCCTCACACCTTCGGGGAAAAATCAGAGACATTACACCGGAGGATCTGGGGAAAGTTGTCGACTACGACGAGCCCACTTTCATTCGGCAGAAAAGGGCTGTGGGTGAATCATCCGGGGCTTTTTACAGGGGCACCGGCGGATCGGTCATCAATGACAACGATCTGGACGTCCCCACTTTTTTAAGAAGGAAGGCGGATTAACGAATCCGATAAATGTCTGAGCTTTTTCCGAGATTACGCTTGGAAAAAGTGGTCCTACGGAGCAGCAAATTTAATATTGAAGACTGAAGATTGAAGAGTCGTGGTTGTCGCTTCGCTCTGCCTTTTTTATGATCTGTTTTTAATAATTGATCCCGCCGGCTTCCGGCTCGTAGAGTGCAGATCCTACTGCTCGGAGGGAGGCGGACCTTAAATATTCAATCTTCAATCGACAATATTCAATCAATTGTATTTGTGATTTGCTGAAACCTTCATTTCTTTACAACATGTTGTTTGAAAAAATGGACTAAGGGTCCAGTTTTCCGTGGTCCGTTGCAAAAAGCTTTGAGCAGGCTTATATTTTAAATGATCTTTCACGTCATATCAGTATGGCGTAAAATCATCTGCTGCACCGATACGGTGCGGTTGGTTTTGCATGCAACGACCACCCTTTGAGTGACATCCGGCAACATGGTAAAGAAAACCCTAAAAGCGGCTCGGCAATCAATTGAATCCGAAATTGGAACCATTCGAAAACAGTGGCGCGGAAAAATCAGCGTTGTCCTGCTGTATCCCAACCGCTATCACGTCGGCATGTCCAATCTCGGGTTTCAGACTGTCTATCGGCTTCTCAACAGCTTTGATCATGTTGTCTGCGAAAGAGCTTTTCTACCGGAGAATAGCGCCTCTGAAACTCCACGGCCGGCCACCGTGGAGTCGAACAGGCCCATTACCGATGCTGATATCATCGCTTTTTCCATCTCTTTTGAAAACGACTACCCCTATCTGCTTGATATTCTGGATAGAGCCGGGATCCCCCTGAAATCCAGCGATAGGGCAAGCCGCCATCCGCTTGTGATTGCAGGCGGTGTGGCCTGTTTCCTGAACCCGGAGCCCCTGGCACCCTTTATCGATTGTTTTCTTATCGGTGAAGCCGAAGAAATATTGCCCCAATTTTTCCAGCTATTTGAACCCCAAACGGACAGAAAAGCAATCTTAAAAAACCTGGCACGCAATGTTCCCGGTACTTATATCCCTGCCTTTTATCGGCCGCGATACCACGATGACGGCACGCTTGCAGCCTTTGACCCTCTGGAGGATGTGCCGCCGGAAGTTGAACGTGTCTATTTAAAAGATATCAGCCGGACGTCTACCTGCAGCGCGGTGGTGACCCCGCACACCACCTTTGATCGGTCGTTTTTGATTGAAGTCGGCCGAGGTTGTCCCCATGGATGTCGTTTCTGCAGCGCCGGATTCGTTTACCGGCCCCCAAGATTTCGCCCCATTTCCCAGCTAGCTCAAACCATAAACCAGGGTGCTCGCCTGACCGACCGTATCGGGCTCGTGGGTGCTGCAGTATCCGACCTGCCGGAAATTGAAAAATTGTGCGGACAATTCCATGATAAAGGTATCAGAATTTCGTTCAGTTCCCTGCGAGCCGATCGACTAACACCGGGATTGCTTTCAGCTCTAAAACAAAGCAAGGTCAAAACAGCCACGATTGCTCCGGAAGTCGGAACCGACCGCCTGCGCCGGGTTATCAACAAGGGACTTACTGAAAAAGACATTTTAGCGGCAGCCTCGACTCTGGTGGAAAACGGCATACCCAATTTAAAACTATATTTTATGATTGGTCTGCCCACCGAAACCGCGTCGGATGTGGATGCAGTTATCCAACTTGTCAAAAAAATCAAACATCGGTTTTTAACGTCCAGCCGCACCCGAAAAAAAATCGGACAAATCACCGTCAGTCTCAATTCTTTTGTCCCCAAGCCCTTTACGCCCTTTCAGTGGAGCGCTATGGACGAGGTCAGTGTGTTAAAGACCAAAATCAAGAAAATCAAAAATGAATTGAAAAAGGTGGCCAATCTGCGGATAAATTCGGATGTCCCTCGCTGGGCCTATATCCAGGCGTTGTTTTCACGCGGTGATCGAAAGGTTGCCGCTATTCTGTCATTGGCCCAAGCCAACCGCGGCAACTGGGCTCAAACCTTTAAAACTGTGCCTGTAAACCCGGATTTTTATGTCTACAGAGAGCGTACCATGAATGAGCGCTTTCCCTGGGATTTTATCGACCATGGCATCAAAAAGTCTTTTCTCCAGCGGGAATATCAGCGAGCCGTGCAAGGGCAGACGACACCGGATTGTCGAGTGGAGACCTGCCGCATTTGCGGAGTCTGTAAGGAAGATAAACTCATATGAAACTACATTCAAAATAACCGTTTTGCCACTAAGCCACTAAGACACGAAGTGATGATATATATTTTAAATCATTAGACCTATTATGGGTACGGAACCAATATATTTCACTGTAATCTTAGTGCCTTGGTGTCTTTGTGGCTGAACAGAAAACATCAAAGTTTCTTTTTTGATCAGACTGGACGCTCGCGGCCAGCGGCGCCGCTCGCATGCTAACTGGCATGAATCCCAACGTTTTTTCAAAAAGGAATTATTGATGACATGCAAAGATACGCCGGGGAATTCAACGCACAACACACAAGCTATCGCTGAAAACCCCAGCGGATTGAAGTATGGCTCTGGGCAATCCTGGAAAAAACGCGTCGCCTTATCGCTGTGATTTTATAAACGGAAACACATCCGTAACGCCGGTCAAATCTAAGATAACCAGCACAATAAATCCAACAAGTATAGAGACCAGAAGAAACTCGACCGCACCCCCGCCTGCCGGAAGCTGGTCGATTTGATCGGCAATTCCGATCACCTCATCATCGGACAGGCTGTCGATTCGCGCCCTTGCCTCAATGGGATCGATACCCTGGGCAATGATGGCATCCTGTAAATCTTTGCGAGCCAGCAGTTGGTGGAGATATTCCCGGGCTTCCCGGCCACGAGCCGAGTCCATAACCGTTTCGGTTCCAATCATGGCTGCTACAACAGAATGAACCGGGGTGCATATCAGGAACATGATGACAGCAAGAGAAATACTCATCGGTTTAAGCGTTTTTCGGATCACCTTCATTTCCATCCTCCTTTAGGGGTGTTCACTTTTATTGATGCATTTTCGATTCAATTTCTTTTAATGTTTGCTGGTATACAGCCTGTAAGGGGCCTCCAAGAGATACGGCCTTGCGGGCCATCTCCCGGGCTTGGGGGTGCCGCCCCTGCTCCATCAGGATTTGAGCGAGATTATTATAAGCAGAACCAGCCCGGGGATGCAAACGAATTGTTTCCCTGAATGCATATCCGGAATTGGTAAAATCTCCAAGCGCATAATAGCTGTTACCCAGCCCCATTCGTGCCGCAAGGCTTTGCGGCCATCGCGTCAAAGCAGTCCGGTAGCCGGACACTGCAGCCTGATACTGATGTGTTTTTTCCAAACCCAGCACTGCCGCAAGATAGGTTTTCTCCTTTGCCAAAGCGGGCAATTGGGTGGGTTGGAGAATGATAATGCCCCAATGGTCGCTGCGGGTCCATGTTTTCTCAAAAACACCAAAGGGCATGACTTTACGGTGAGTAGTACCGGAACGTAGAATAACATGTTCCTGCACTGCGTCATAACCGACCGCAACTGCATAGTGCCAGACCGGAGCCCATGAAATACCCAGATTCTGCAAAATGATGACGGGGTAGCCGGCGGCGATTTCAGCAAAGAGTGATTCGAGGCCTGAAATCTCATAGGCGAGTCTACCATGGCGGCGTGCCGCTGCAATGAGGGCCATCTGCAAACTGCCTTTGCGTGAGGGGGTGTAGACTTCCTCGACGAAGTCTTCAGGTCGGGCAGGCAAACCGCTCCAGCTGATGGCCATCGCTAAAGCAGCCGGTCCGCACTGATATTCTTCCTGGGGGAAAAACGGCACCGCGGTCAACTCATGGCCGGCCGATACGTTCTCAGGTAGTGGCGGCATTTCCATCTGCCGAAAACTTGCACAGCCGGTGAGTAAGCTTAGCAGAGAGCCCAGCACCAGTGAAGCACCGCCCAAATGAAAATAAATACGGCTTCTGGTCAGTGAAAGAATTGGTGTCACGTTTGCTTTTGAAGACAGCTTTGCGCTCATTTCCAAGTGAAGTTACATGATAAAAGGCACCGGGGAATGTTATTCTCAGAGCGCGAGTCGTGTTAAATCCTTTATTAAAGACTTGCTCACCCCATCTGCTGAAGATGGTTTTGATCCTTGTAGTTCATCAGGCGTGATATGTCAAGAATTAGGTTTCGCACCATATAACTATGCCAACGTAGTCATTGATATACAAGGGAATTTTCGACATATTCCCGCTCATAAGAAGTAAAGATCCGGGTCCAGAGGGCCCGGCTTTGTCGGGACCCTGAAAGGGGGCCAAGCACCGAGTATTTTTGAGACAGGATAGCCCGTTGAGCCGGTTTTACCGGTTGGCCGGTTATTGGAAAAAGCTAATTCGCCTAAATTAAGCTTAATAATTATTTCATGCATGGTTTTCCTCTTGCTTGGATATGACAGCTTTACG
>CALZJV010000274.1 GCA_945787595.1 uncultured Desulfobacterales bacterium
TACCACGATCCCTTGACAACACAGGATCTGAAGTTCTCCGGCTTTCCCGTAGGGTAAACAACATGGCAAAATCGATCCGATCCTTTTAATTCACCCCGGAGGATATCCGGAAAATGGTACTTTCGCTACGATATTATTTATAATAACAAACCATTAACATCCTTTGCCATGTTGTTTATGCAACATTCGGGTGAAGGTTACTGGTGATAGTTCAAGATTGAAGATGAAGCAAACCGCTGCCGAAATAAAACCCTCTTCGCAATTTAAACTTGACGGTCTCATGGTTAGCGAGATCGACAAATTGAAAGACATTATTGGCAATGATCCGTCACCTGAACTTCCTGGTGACCGGATCTATAAGCCAGCCTGTGTTTTTCTCCTTATTTTTGACCTTGAGGAATCTTATATTCTGGCAATTCAGAAAGCGGACAGCGAGGGTTACCCCTGGCGTAACCAGGTCGCCTTGCCGGGCGGCCATCTGGATGCTGAAGACGCCAGCCCGCTTGAGGGTGCCTTTCGTGAGTTGGAAGAAGAGATGGGTATCAGCCGGGACCAGGTTGAATTTCTTGGTTCCATGGGCCATTTTCAAACCATCAACCACAGAGATATCGAAGTGTTTACCGGGCTATGGACGGCAGCGGGGACAGTGCGGCACGATCCGGCTGAAATTTCAAGAATTCTTAAAATTCCTATACGAGTGCTTGTCCAAACCCACGCCACCAATAATTTCCATGGTCGCATACCTGATATCGATGAGCTAAGATACCCCTTTGAGGATGTCGTTATTTGGGGAGCCACCGCCCGTATCCTGCATCATTTTATTGAGCTTTTACTTGAGGTAATGTCGCCTGATTAAACGGATGATGGCAGATATCATGACTCCTGTACTCAAGACGACGACAACAAGGGGTACCCAAAGGTAGTCATGGTACTGCTCAATTTCGCGGGTCACCGAGATACCCACCAATCCGAACAAGAGCGCAATCAACATGAATGTAATGGTAAGACCATATACCATTTTGGACTGATACCAGGGATTGGCGGCTTTCCTGAATACGGGAGTCTTGTTGGATGGCATACAAGTTAGTTCGCTTCGCTCACGATTGGAATAATGGAATGATGGAATTGTGGAATAATGGAATTAAGGAGAACGAGACTCAAATCACATATGCTGCATTGATTTTAATATGTTAATGGAGTATTCTATCGTTTATCGAGCAAAAATAAAATAATATGACTGGTGAGCAATCATCAAAGAATGTAGATTCTTCATTCTTTATAGAATAGGCCTTTTTCCGCTTTTCATACCCAGTCTTCCAAAATTCCACTATTCCATCATTCCAGTTTACTTGCTGTCTTAAATCTTATGCCGACAAGAGAAAAAAATCAAGTTATGAAACACCTAAAAACAAAACAGACAATAGATTGGTTTGCCAAAAAGCCGGTATGTATTTTAATCGGACTGAGTATAATGATTTTTCTGTGGGGTTGTGCCGTGACACCAACAAAAAAACTAACTATTCAGGGTACTGATGAGTCTTATGAAGAAGGTGTGATTATTTCTGCGAAGCTTGGAAAGCCGGTATCCTTTAAGCAACTTTTAACCGATTTGTCCGGCTGTCAGATTATTTATATCGGGGAAAAACATACCAATGTCGAACACCACCGCATCCAGTTGAAGGTCATGCAGGCCATCTTTAAAGAACATTCAAGCATGGCCGTGGGCATGGAGATGTTTGATCATACCTACCAGGATGTGCTTGATATGTGGTCGGCCGGTGATTTGGATCAAAAGGTTTTCCTGAAAAAATCCCACTGGTATGCCAATTGGCGCTTTGACTTTTCACTCTACCGTGAAATTTTGGACTTTATCAAAGAAAATCACATTCGTCTGGTGGCTTTGAACATTCCCAACTATATTCCCCCCAAGATTCGCGAAGGCGGCATCGACAATTTAAGAGAAGACGAAAAGGAACACCTCCCACAGCAAATAGATACCTCCAAGACGGCCCACCGTGATTACCTTCAAAATGTTTTTGATGGCCACAAGCACCATTTCAGGGGCGAGGTTGAATTTGAAAATTTCTATACCGCCCAGTCTGCGTGGGAGGACGCCATGGCGGAGATGATTTCCCAACATCTAAAAAATGATGTCATGGTTGTGCTGGCTGGAAACGGTCATATTCAATTTAAATACGGTATTCCGGATCGGGCCCATAGCCGAACCGGTGCCTTATTCCGAACCATTTATCTGGCACCGGCGGGCGAGGTAGTTGAATTGGATATCGCTGACTATATCTGGGTGACGCCCTAGTCGGAGGACAGATTTCGGATGTCAGAAGACCAAGTGATTTGATTTCGGAATTCGGCCCGCCCTGGCCTCCCCTCCGGACTGGAAGCCTGCGGGCTGGAAGCGGCCTCGGAGAGTGCGACTTAATGAGGTTGCTCGCAGATCGTGGGAAGATGATGGCGTCATCGTTGTGGTTGATTCACTAGAGGATGCGACTGTGTTCGCCAACCAATATGCTCCTGAACACCTTGAGAATCATACATCGGATCCACGCGCACTGCTACCCGATTTGAAAAATTATGGAACGCTTTTTTGGGGTGAAAACACAGCCGAAGTTTATGCCGATAAGGTCGCCGGTTTGAATCATCCCCTTCCCACCGACGGGTCCGTTAGATTTTCCGGCGGACTGTCGGTAGGTCAATTTTTAAAAATGGTCACCTATCAGGAGGTTGACCAAAAAGCATCAGAAACCCTGGCCCGAATGACCGAGGCCCGCTGCATTTATGAAGGAATGCATGCTCACCGTTATGCCGCCGCGGTTCGTCTAGCAAACATGAAAAAATGAAAACAGAATGGAGGATTACATGAACAACGATTCCAAAGTCTGGTTAAACGGAAACCTGATCCCGCATTCGGAGGCCACCGTACCGCTATTGTCCCATGGTTTTTCACGAGGTTCGGCTTTTTTTGAAGTGCTTGGGGTTCACGTGGGACCAGAAGGGCCGATGACATTCCGGATGAATCAGCACCTCAAGCGGCTTATGGGAAGTGCCCAGCTGTTGGAGATGGAGTTGGCCTATTCTACCGAAGAGATCGTTGCAGCGGTCAAAGCCACAGTTGCTGCCAACAATCTCGGGCGGGGATTGATTAAAATGCTGGCCTACTGGGGCGAAGAGGCAATTATTAACCTGGTCTTGGACTCCAAATTGGACCTGGCTGTCTTTGCCATCCCTCAAAGCGACGATTTGAAATTAGACCGAGCCAGCACGTTATCCGCCTGCGTGTCAAAGTGGCGCAAGATCCACCCGTCAACGGTTCCCGTGGCCGCCAAGGCATGCTCCAATTATTTGAACGGTTACCTGGTGCGTAAAGACGCCATCAATCGCGGGTTTCAAATGGGTATCGCACTGGACACGGATGGATTTCTGGCCGAAGGCTCTATCGAGTCGGTGTTTATCGTAAAAGACGGCGTTCTTAAAACCCCTCCCCTGGGACGGATTCTGTCAAGCATCACACGAATGTCCATTCTTGAAGCCGTTGCTAGAATCGGAATTCCTGCCCGGGAATGCCCCATCAGCGCCGAAGAATTATCTGAAGCCGACGAAATCTTCACCTGCCATACGGGGATAAAAGTCGAACCGATTTCCCGTTTGGAGGATCGGGAATTTAAAGCGCCCGGACCGGTAACCGGGCAGGTGATGAAACTGATGAATGATATCATCGAGTTTAAAGATGAGCGTTTCATGGATTGGTTTCAACCATTGGCATGAAGCAGTTACACAAATAAAGATCCGGGTCCAGAGGGCCCGGTTTTGTTAAGCCCCCTAAAAGGGGGCCACGCACCGTGTATTTATGAGACAGGTTAGCCCGTTGAGCCGGTTTGGCCGGTTACTGGAGGCCAGAAAAGGCCAATTCGCCTAAATTAAGCTTAATAATTATTTCATGCTTGGTATTTCTCTTGCTTAGATATGGCAGATTTACACTTTAACGCGGCTGGCGGAAACAGGCCAACGGGCAAAACCGGCTTAACCTCTCTGGTTCAATCTCTTATGGCATAGCCGATTGTCTCTGACCTGGCCCAGAGGACCAGGTTTTCTGCTGCAAATAAATCCCATTTCTATCCCATATGGACCCCTCAAGGCTGAAGTCTTTTCGCGATCGAACCGGCCGCTGATGCGGCCGGTGGCTTGGCTGACACCCGACCGCTTAATCTTTCAACCCCTTACAATTTGTTTAAAAACCGCTAAGGGTCTGGTTTGTAAGTCATTCCCCCAAATTGCAGTGTAATTTCGGCTTGATTACACAACATGTTGAATATATTTATTTGCAACCCTCAATATATTGTGTTATAGATATTTTATCATTCGAAATTTCCGGATGACCTACAAATGAGGCCGCAGGCCTCTCCATCTGCAGGGGGTTCTTTTAGTACTGGCGCAACGCCTTCTTTTTTTCGGCATTAATTCCGGACCGTTTTCATTTTAGAGAACATTCAACTGCACCCGGCAACGGTAACGAAGCGGGTAGTGATGATGGATTTTTAGGGACTTTTCCCGGGCTGAATCGTTACGTGGAACGGATCGCGGACATATTTTAATCTACTTGAATAATTGGGAGATATTTAACGTGTTTGAGAAAATAAAGAAAAGAGACGGAAGGGTTGTCGAGTTCGATTCACCAAAAATCACCGCCGCCATAGCCAAGGCAGGCAAGGCCACCGGAGAGTTCGAAGAACGAGAAGCCAGGAAACTGACGCTTCGCGTCTTAACCCTGGCCCATGAGCTGCGTCCGGGTCCCGTGCCTGAAGTCGAAGAGGTCCAGGATATCGTTGAACGGGTGCTGCTGGATTCTCCCTTTTACAAAACCGCCAAAGCTTACATTTTATACCGCGAACAGCATGCTCAGATCAGAAAAATGACCACCCGGGCGCATGTGGATCTGGTAAATCACTATATCCAGAAACTTGACTGGAAGGTTAAAGAAAACAGTAATATGTGTTATTCGCTGCAGGGGCTGAACAACTATATTTCGTCGGATGTGACATCGGAATACTGGCTTAACTCGATTTATCCCCAGGAAATTCGTCGCGCCCATAAAGATGGCGATCTTCATATTCACGACCTCAGCCTGCTGTCGGTGTATTGTGTGGGCTGGGATTTGCAGGATTTGCTTAGACAGGGTTTTAGAGGTGTGGAAGGCAAGGTCGAAAGCGCACCGCCCAAACATCTTCGTTCAGCCCTGGGACAGATTGTCAATTTTTTCTATACGCTGCAGGGGGAAGCCGCCGGAGCCCAGGCCCTATCCAATTTTGATACCCTGCTGGCACCCTTCATTCGTTTTGACCGGCTTGATTACAAGGAAATAAAGCAGGCCCTGCAGGAGTTTATTTTTAACATTAACATTCCTACGCGGGTCGGCTTTCAGACACCCTTTACCAATATCACCTTAGATCTTTACGTACCTTCCATTCTGAAAGATCAACCTGTGATAGTCGGGGGCGTCGAACGGCAAGAAACATATTCGGAATTTCAGCCGGAAATGGATCTGATCAACCGGGCTTTTGCCGAGGTCATGATGGAAGGAGATGCCAGAGGACGTGTGTTTACCTTTCCAATCCCCACCTATAATATTACGGTCGATTTTGATTGGGAAAATCCAAACCTCGAACCTGTGTGGAAGATGACCGGCAGGTACGGCATTCCTTATTTTTCCAACTTTGTCAATTCGGATATGTCACCCGAAGACGCCCGCTCCATGTGCTGCCGGTTGCGTTTGGACAACCGTGAACTGCTCAAACGAGGCGGTGGGCTGTTCGGCGCCAACCCACTGACCGGCTCCATCGGCGTGGTGACCATCAACCTGCCGCGTATTGGATATTTGAGTGCAAATAAGAACGAGTTTTATTCCAATCTGAGAGAGAAAATCCAAATTGCGGTGGATAGCTTATCCATTAAACGCAAGGTTCTTGAAAAATTTACCGATAACAATCTTTATCCATACTCCAAGTTTTATCTGAGAGAGATTCAAAACAACAGCGGACGTTACTGGAAGAATCATTTTTCCACGATCGGCATCATCGGCATGAACGAGGCCTGCTTAAACTATCTGGGTGAAGATCTTACAACGGATAGGGGACAAAAGTTCGCCATCGAAATTATGGATTACATGCGGGACCTGATGGCAGAAATCCAGCATGACACCGGAGAAATCTACAATCTGGAAGCCACACCGGCCGAAGGCACATCTCATCGGCTTTCCATGCTGGACAAGAAAAAATATCCGGATATCATCAGTGCCAATGAAGCCGATGTTCGACGGGGTGCGGCACCCTATTACACCAATTCCAGTCAACTGCCCGTCAATTACAGCGATGATATTTTCGAAACTTTGAGGCTGCAGGACACCCTGCAGACAAAATACACAGGGGGAACGGTTCTTCATATCTTCCTGGGTGAGCATGTTAGCGATACAACGGCCATCAAAGGATTAATCCGAAAGGTTGCCGATAATTACCGGCTGCCGTATTTTACCCTTTCACCGACCTTTAGTATATGTCCGTCTCACGGTTACCTTGACGGGGAGCAGAAAACTTGTTCGATCTGCCATCAGGAAACTGAAGTCTATTCCCGGGTGGTGGGTTATCTAAGACCGATTAAGCAGTGGAACAGCGGCAAGCAGGCCGAGTATGGTGATCGCAAGACTTTCAAGGTGGCTAAGGATGCAGATGACGGAAGTCAGAGGCTAGTGAATGTGGAATTCGGAATGAAGTAAAGAGATAAGTTATGCGAGAATTTCATCACCTTACCTCCAACGCCCGAAGGCCTTCCTAACCATCTAAATGAAAATCGGCACACTCCAAAAATTTAGCCTGATAGATTATCCCGGGAAATTATCAGCTGTGATTGGAACGCAGGGCTGCAGTATGCGCTGTTTCTGGTGTCATAATCCTTATCTCATTCCCTACGATTATCCTCCTTCATTCCAACCTATCGAGGAAAACGACCTTTTTCACTTCCTGCAGGAGAGAGTTAATTTTTTGGATGCCGTGGTTATCAGTGGTGGAGAACCAACCCTGCATGATGACCTGTTGGAATTTTGTGAAAAAATAAAAGTGTTGGGATTCTATCTGAAGCTGGATACCAACGGGACGAATCCCGCAATGCTCCGGGAACTTATTGACAACAGCCTTTTGGATTACGCAGCGATGGATATCAAAACCCATGCTGAACAATACGATAAACTCTGTCGTGGGAAGATTGAAGTGATTGATATTCTAGACAGCGTCAATACCATTCTAACAGCCAACATCCCTTACGAATTTAGAACAACATGCGTTAAACCATTTGTGTGCCGGGACAATATAGAAGACCTGGTAAAAATGATAAGAGGTGCCAAGTTATATTATCTGCAAAAATGTACCGAACAGAAAAATACCAATCGGAAGGATTTTTTCCAGGCGCTAGCTGACGAGGAACGTAGAAATGTGCGAAATCAGATAAGATGATTTGACGGATAATTGATTTGAAAAATGCAATGGGCCCCGCTATTAATTCCTACCTAAAATAATTTGCATCCGATCTTCGCATTTGCAGCGGGAGATACAAAGGTGGCTTCACCGCTTTCGGCTTTTGGATACTGCACACCAAGAACTAAAACTTCTGAATTTACCTTTCCCATAGGGCGAGGGCCCAAGTTTAAAACGCCAAGCACAAGCCTGTCCTTTACATCTTCGATTGGGTGCTGTGTAAATCGCCCATAGCTTATCCGTTTGCCGAACTTACCGAAGTCTATCACCATTTCATATGTCGGTTTATGAGTCCCTGCTTCCAGCTTTGCCTCCAGGACCCTTCCCACCCTGATGTCAAGCTTTTCGAAAGTATTTTCGAAAGAAACCATTGGTTTTGGTTCTTTTGCCATTTTTCCTTCCTGATTCATTAAATGTCTTTGAACAGCCTCAGGGGCAGGTCTTCATGCTGGACAGTTTTAAGAACATTGTGAAGAATGAAGGTCTGACCCCCATGTTTGCCTCAAAGATTGGGCCGGATTTTAGTTCGCCTTCAAGGCGCGACATAAGACAAGTCCGCCGTGGCGGATGGATTTATTTGATTCCGAGGCCCTTATATATTACAGGTGGCCTCCATCACAGCTCAACCACACCAGCTCACTTCCACCTAATGGCGGGCGGGAAATATAGCCTCCTGCTCTTCCCTTATTCGGGATACTGACTTTTAGGCAGTTCGAAATGTGGTCCATCCAAAAAGGCCTTCTTACCTGCACTGCGCCGGCGAGCAGCATAGTCGGCTACCATGTCTTCAGGCCGATCATCTGTTTCGGTAAGCAACCGATCCCATGCCCCGCCCCAGCGAATAGGTGTGCCTAACTCTTCGGCTGCTGTTCTCACGGCATCAGCAATCTTGTAGATAGGATCCCACTCCCAGCGAAGTTTGCCGTTAATATAAGGGACCAGATCCACCGCATGGCCGGTAATGTGTCTCGATTTCATAGTTTGGCTGGCACCGCGTTCCACAAGTTTTCGTTGGTCTTCAATACTTCGAATACCGTCATGTACAGAAAAATCCTGTACGGTGTATTCAATAGCTCTTTTTACTACTGCAACCAGGTCCGGATGAACACCCTTTAATTCTTTTAACGATTTTGCCCCAAGCTTATATTCACTCATTACTTGCTACCTCCTATTTACAGCTCCATTCACAATATTGCTGCTTAAGAAGAGAAAAACGCTTGTGCTCTCCGTTCTAATTCCTCGGGTGAAACGTCTTCAATCCGTTGGTTCAGAGCCCAACGGTAACCAAAGGGGTCTTTGATGAGAGCAGTTCTCGTCCCCCAAAAATAATCCATGGGGTGACTTAATGATTCAGCGCCGGCCTTGATAGCTCGATCGTAGGACCTATCACAATCCGCTGCCATAATAGAGAAAAGGCATGATGCCGTGGCCCCCTCGGGCATCGCAAAAGCATGCCATTCCGCGGCTTCATCCGAAATATAAATTCGGGTATTTCCAATCATAAATTCTGCATGTGCGACACCTCCGTCCGGTGTGGGCAAGCGCAATAACTCCTCTGCACCAAGGGCTTGTGTGTAAAAATTTAAGGCACTCGATGGATCCTTTACGGTAAGCGATAAAGAAACGGTTGGCTCGATTGTCTGTTCCATTTTGATTTTCCCTTCTGAGTTCGTAAGTTGTAGAATATTGAGTTTAAAATTAAACCATCCCTGTTTCTCTGTTTAACTTTTCTGAATATTTCATTCAGCTGACTCATCAATATTTATTTTCAATTGTTTTGATCCAATTCTCATAATGTTTGCGGTTGTAAGTACTGATCTTCGAAGGGTCTTTTAACTGTTTCTCAAAAGGTTCTTTCAGCCTCAACGGATATGTATTTGTGTAAAATCGCATCAAAGATGTACGCCCGTCAACTGGTCTCGATTGAAGCATAATGGAGTAATCAGGTTGTTTCCATATCGTAGTTTTATTTTTGTTAGCTGTCGGACCGAGCGGTCCCGAAATTCGCTTGCTCGATTCTTTTGAAGGCTTTCCCAAAATATCTTCAAGTCCGTTGTAAACACGACGATAATCTTTTCTGAAAAATTGAAATATCATCGACTCCATCTTTTCATAAAAAAATTCAGCCTCATCTGGGATTGCACTTGCTATGGGACCAATGACTGTAAGGGCTGCTGACATGAGGATACTGGCGGCAAATTGCCGATCCAAATTTTTCAATAAATTGCGACTCATTTGAACCTAAATGCAAACTGTCTAAAAAATGCTCCTCAAAAAAATGTCTGTTTGGCGGCTCTTTTTCCTCTTTTGAGCAAGCAAAGATCATAAATAAGGCAAAAATGACAAAGCACGCGTATACAAAGTATTTAGATTTATAACAAATATAGAAATTAATAAAGTGGGAATCAGCCACGATTCGATTATACCGCACGATATACCTTAACACGATTTGACATCTATTTTTTCGCAGGTCCGCCCAATCACGGACTGACAGTTTCGACGCGGCGCAAGCATGAAACTCAGTTGTTCCCTTTGCTGGCAACGCGCACTATTGCCTCAACGCTCCGATCCACGTCTCCGGACGTGGTCATCCAAGAAGAAACGCTGACCCTCATAGCCTGTCGCCCGTGCCAATTCGTTCCGCTTGCCCAGCATGTACCTTCTTCCTGTACTTTGGCAAGGACACGTCGTGTTTCTCCATCATCTCCAAAGGAGACGAGCACCTGATTCAGGACGACATCGTTGAGGATCTCAAATCCTGCCTCGGCCAGCCTTTGTGAAAAAACCCGGGCATGCCTGCACGTACGCTCTATGAGTTCCGCCAGACCGGAACGCCCCAATGTCCGCAAGGCAGCCCATACTTCTACTCCTCGAGCCCGGCGGGACATCTCCAGTGTGAAATTGCCTGGTTCTTCAGCCCCCATCGCTTCTTCGATATAAGCGGCCGGATCGAGGGACATAACCATCGCTAAATTTCGTGGTTCCCGACAGAGTATAATTCCACAGTCATACGGAACGTTTAGCCATTTGTGCGCATCCGTCGCCCACGAATCCGCCTTGGTTATGCTGGTCGTTAGGTTTTTATGTTCTGGAGCGGCCACCGCCCATAGACCGAATGCGCCGTCTACATGGGTCCAGGACCCAGCTTTTTGCGCTCGTCTGCAAATTTCTTCCGCAGGATCGAATGCCCCGCTATTCACATTGCCGGCCTGCATACAGACAATCGTGTTTTCATCCAAGTCCGGCAGGGCGTCGACGCGCATCCGACCCTGACCGTCAGTCGGGACGCGGATCAGGTCTTCACGGCCAAATCCGAGTACGCGCAGGGCCAATAAGACACTGACATGCACTTCCTCACCAACGACAACCCGGATCCTCGGAGCGCCGAATAGGCCCTTGGCGGAAACATCCCATCCCTGCCGATGCAAGATCGCCTGCCGAGCAGCAGCTAGGCCTGTGAAGTTGGCTGTAGTTGCCCCGGTCACAAGACCTCCCCAGGTGCCGCGTGGTAAGCCGAAAAGCTCAACTAACCAGCCGATTGATATTCTTTCACAAGCCGTGCCAATTGGAGACAAGAGACTAACAGGTGCATTCTGATCCCACGCTCCGGCAAGCCAGTTGGCTGCAACGGCGACGGGCATCGCGCCGCCAACCACAAATCCGAAGAAGCGGGGGCCAGCTGTAGCCATTGTAGCTGGTGAGCCTATCTCATCCAGCGCGCGGATGACTTCCGCGGGATCCGACGGGCCTTTCGGCAGCGGTCCCCCCATCTCGGACAGACGTTCAATTGACTCTATCGAAGGGGCAACTGCTCGATTGCCTATCTCACTAAGGTAGCGAATAGCCCTTTCGCTGGCCAAGTTAAGAAGTTCACTTGTTGTTCTTACATCTTGATTCATACCTACCTCCAAATTAAATGCGCTTGGCGCACAAACGCTGCGGTTCACCTGGCGCAGGGGTTTGCAGTAAATTTCTTAAATGTCGAGATTTTTCGAAAATTCAAAAGAAAACTGAGTGTCAAATCTTGATCAGTGATTATTTTTTTTCTATAGTCACAAATCAAGACACGAGCCCTTATTCACTCCATCAGTGCAGTACATATCGCCATTTCGATCTGTTAGGTAGGAATACGTGCGCCTCACTTCTTTCAGATAGCCGATGTCAACAATTCCACTAAGTACACCTGGGGCAGTCCCGAGTTTTTCCAATTTGCACTTCTCCCCATCAAGAAATGGAGGACAAAATGCAGTGCAGCCATTATCCGGGCCGGCCCAGTTTGTACTCATAATATAGATTGAATTCTCCATTGCTCGTACTTGCACAAATATATGCCACGTATGGAAACCCTCGTCTCTGGGCCAGCCACCGGGATGCAATAGTAAGGAAATATCCCTCTCCAGGGTAAGCTTGCGCGCCAATTCCGGGAAGCGAATATCATAGCAAATAGCTAAGCCGACCTGTATGCCGTCCAGATCGAAAGCCACAAGAGAGCTTTCTCCGGGAGAGAAGTAGTCTTTCTCGCAGCACACACCAGTGCTGCACACATGCCATTTGTCGTAGTGCGCTACGAGACTTCCATTTCTGTCCACGACAGACGCGCAGATGTTAAATTTGCGATCGCCCGCCCGCCTTGGAAAGCTATAGCATATAAAGCACCTTTGCCTTCTCGCGAGATCAGAGAAAGCTCTAAAACTAAGCCCCTTGATGTCTTCCGCCAAATCTTCAAGTGATCGAAACATGTCTACGCCGTACCCTGAACTCGAAAGTTCCGGCAGGACATAGATGTCGTGACCGGGAGCAGCGGTGATTGCTTCTATCGCTTTAGCAATGTTGGCTTCCCGGTCTCCCATCACTTGCGATATCTGAATTCCCGCAACAGCAATTTGTTCACCTGCCATATTCTTTTCCTTAAAGATACTCCGTATAAATAATAAGGCTCACGTCTTGATTTGCGAATTAGTTGCCAATTCAATCATTGATCAAGATTTGACACCTAATCTTTTTCTTTATCAAATAATAGTTTGGAATTATTTGTTTTATATTTCAACCACCAATGATTGGTATTTGGCTTACCTCGTAAATTGATTTTTTCCCCGACTCCGGGCGTGATTAGGGTAACGGATTCTTGTTCGGAGAAGGCGACCAATCGTTCAATGGGTTCATACCAGGGATGAAAAGCCAAATCAAAGGTTGCCCAATGCAAGGGAACCAGTAATTGCCCTCTGAGATCCAAATGCTGTTGTCCTGCTTCTTCGGGTGTCATATGAAGCGCTCGCCAGGTGCCTTTGTCATTGTACGCCCCAATTTTAAGGAATGTCACATCAAAAGGACCCAATCGTTTGCCAATATCCTTAAACCCATCAAAATAGCCGGAATCACCACTAATAAAAGTCCTCTTATCCTTCCCTACAATCGACCAGGAACACCATAATCGTTGATTTGCATCAAGTAACCCGCGACTGGCATAATGAACAGCCGGTGTTGCATGAAACTTCAAAGAACCGGAAGAATAGGTCTCCCACCAATCCAACTCATTGATTTTAGATGGATTTATTCCCCAATCCTCTAATAGTGTGCCAATGCCTAACGGTACGATAAACCGTTCGACCTTTTCATTAATCGTAACAAGCGTTGATTTTTCCAAATGATCGTAATGGTCATGGGTGATCAAGACGACATCGACGTCTGGAAGTTCCTCTGCTGTGACCGGAGACGGATGAAACCGCCTGGGGCCAATCCAGGAAAAAGGGGAGGCGCGTTGTTCTAGTACTGGATCAACTAAAATTCGTTGGTTTTCCATCAAAATTAAAATGCTGGAATGTCCTATCCAAGAAAAAGAAAATTGCGCGGCCTGATGATTTTCCCATTGTTCCGGATGCAATCGATGAATGGGGAGTTCGATTAGTGGCTTTGGGTCGATTCGTTTGCTGAAGATATATTCTTTTGTGACTTTCCAGGTTTCTTGTGAAAACAATTTAGCAGAGACCCCATTAGGATTGACAAACGTACCGTTTTGAGATTGGGGAGAAGACTGAATTCGCGCTTCTCTTTCTTTTTGTGTCTCGGTCATTGACGTACATCCTGTCAATTGAGTGATAATTAAACTGCATATAAGGTAAGATATGAGTTGCCTCACCAATTTTCCCGTTTTTGGTTTATAGTGCTTCATATACTCACTTGATTAAGCCAGCTAAGTTTTCGATCATTGCTTGGATTATTCCTTTGAATCTGGGGATCGAGGACTGTGCTACCAAGCCGAAAGCGTTTGTCTATCTCTAAGAAATAGTGGCTTTCCAGGTCTTAATTTTTAGCTAACCAACAAACCTGGCAGTTAGCGCAATTTGCCTTTTATTAACAGGCATTTCATGATGAGGCATGATCCAGCAGAGGTGCCAACAGGATCTTCCGGACACTCTTAAATTTATAAATAACTCCCAAAAGCAAGCAAGATTTCTTTGACACTTTAGCGTTCAAATTATCCACTTTCAAGCTATTAAATTGATGGAGCTTAATTTTATTAAGAAAGTTATTTATTTTTTGATGGACGTTCCGGCAATTCCCCAGCCGTCAGGAGTTATCCATGCTGGCTAGAGCTTTGCGGTAGGACCGACATTCGGCCGCGACGCGCCAGAGCCCGATCATGAGCAGCAGGGCGCCAAGGAGATATAGGCCGTTGTAGAACAACGCCAGAAATTGGTCCGAAGGGTCGGTGTCCAGCTGCAGCAGCCAGCCGCTGGCGATCAGCCAGACGATGGCGATGAAGATCGCCACGGGATGCAGAAACAGGACCAAGGCGCCCAGACTCCGCCAGGACAGCCTCACCGGATCGAACCACAAGGGCATCATCAGGGAGACTCGGCGCCGGACTATTGCGGGCTCGCCGGGGTGCTTTGCGCCCATCTGGTCATGGTACTCTCGGCGCAGGCCGATGAGATCAGCCAGCAGGAAGGCGCAGACCAGAAATCCCGCGGTCACGATGAAGGGATAGGCCAGCGCCGCTTCCTTGAGGCCAAGCGGCAGCGTGCCGAAAGGCGACTGGAAGGCCTTGATACGGGTCTCGATGTTATCCAGCTCGTCTTGGATCTCCGACTTTCGAGCCTCGAGCGTGGCGAGCTCCATCTGATTCGCGTCACGGTCCTTGGTGGCTTGGTCGATCCGAGCCTCGAGATGTTCCTGTTGTTGCCCGAATTGTTCGACTTGCGCGAAACCCACCTTAAGCTCCGCCGCGATCTCGGCCTGATCCCGCTCCAGCTTATAAAGCTCCTCCTCCACAGCCTTTCGCATCTCACCGAGCCGGGCAAGCTCTTCTTCCAGCGGGCCCGCGGCCTTCTGGATCTCGGCCATCCGCTCGGTGGTGATGGCCTGAATGGAACCGAAGGCCCGGTCCCACTCCTCGGAAAGCTTCTCCATGAAGACCAGTTTCTCATCGATCGTATGCCAGAAATCCGGGTTTTCCTCCAGGCGATCCTCGAAGGCGGCTCTGACCTGGACTAGCTCGTCCTTTATCGATTGTGCAGCAGCGGGTTCGATGGCCAGAAGGGGCGTGACGACCTCCGCCCGGATCAGGTCAAAGTCCTGATCCCAATCCGCCGCTAGCTTCCTCTCCACCATGCAAGCGAAATAGCTCCGTGATCCCGCGGTTTCGGCGCAGGCCGCATCCTCATTGAACCGTTTGGCCATATCTTGGAACCAGTCCCGAAAGGCTTCCATGCGCTCGTTGGGCACGAAGCGGCCCAGGGCCTTCTGCATGCGCTCTTCGGTTGTCCGCAGGGGCCGCAGTCGCTTTTCCAATTCGCCCGTTTTGGCCTGGATCGCATCGAGCTCCCCCCCGACCCCCTTCAACTCCACCCGTGCGACTTCGGCGGATTGCCCCTTTTGCCCCTGCACGAACACCAGGGACGTGAGCTTACCATTCAAAAGGTCCTGCTCTTCCCGCAGTTGGGCCTGGTTGGCGCGTAGCCTTTCGTTTTCCTCGTTGAGATCCTCGATGGTCTGGGTTTTGTCGTCCAACTCCCGAGCGACGCGGTCGGCCTCCAGCCTGAAGGCGATCATGGGCACCAGGATGAAGGCCAGAAAGCCCAGGCCGAAGATAACCAAGATCGAGAATTGCTTGGAAAAGGACTTGTGGCGCGCCTCGTATCGCGCCAGCACCTGCTTGCGGTACTCGTCGTCAGAAAGATAAAAAGAAGACATTGCTTTTTCGGCACGGATAAATCGAAAATGGTGAGTTGTGTATCGGCTTCAGCTGCAGCCTAACAGATTGAGACGCCAAGTAAACGCCAACATTAACCATCCAGATAACCAAAGCGGGCTTCATTGTCAATATTAATTTTTGGGGAAAACCATCGGGGTTTTCATTCTTCACACTATGCCTAAATCTGTCAAAAATGAAGACGCCCCTTAGTTTTTTTTTTGGCTGAGGGGGTGTTTTTTCCTATGACAAGTGCCTTTAATGGGCGACCCCATATTCATTCCACACGGTGAGGATAAGAGTGACGTTGAAGTCATACAAATGTGATCGCCTCGTATGGTACGGCTTCAATCGATCTCCGTCCAAATCACATGGTGATCACTGCCTACGTGTACCTTCTCTTCCAGCTCCTTATACACGCTCCATCTTGGTGGTCTAGATCCCGGCCATGCTCACTTTCGAAACAATCCAGCCGCGGTAACTCGATCAAAAAGCGGCCGTTGAATTGGGGTCCGGCCGTTGAATTGGGGTCGGATCACAGTGAAAGCCTGATAATTAGGGATGTATGCTAAATATAACCCTCTTTTTAGGGCTTAAAGCGATGTTTTTGCCACCAAAAATGGCGATTTGAGAAAAGCCAACCACTGGTCTTGTACCAAACGGCCTTTTCCCTTAAATACATCTTTTCGACAGTAAAAAGGGCATTCTAAGGCCCAAAAACGGTTTTTTTTTAAGCTCATGCCCAAGTTGGCGTCGTTATACCTTGGGCGACCCCAGTTTCAGTTTTTTTGTATTTTTGTAATATAGCGTCCATTCTGCCGAGAATAAAGAAGAGAATAAAGTGTCAAATCTTGAGCATTGATCAATCGGTTTTCTATAATCACAATACAAAACATCACCCCGTATTTTGTGCTCCGCCACGGTTGTTTAAACTAGTCGTATCGAGTGCCGCACTTGATACAGAATTTGCCACCCAAACTCCGCGTGTGACCGCAGCGAGTACATCTTCCCAAAAAGAGGGTTCGCAGAAACCAATAGAAAATGATGAGGAGGAAGACTGCGCCAAGCACCAATGCAAATTTAAAGCTCAATTGCGTTATGTCAAACATAAGGCGTTCTCTTGTCATGTAAAGTTGTAAAGAAAACAGTAAGAAAAGGGTCAGATCTTTTATAAGAAGAGGGTCAGATCTTTGTATTTGACAAATTATCAATTTGCCTCAGGATTCGATGAAATTGCTTCTTCAATTTGCGACTTGATTTTAGTTTGGTTTTCAGACGCGCCCGGCTCTGGCTGACGGTGCTGTAATCTACGCCAAAAATCACACCGATTTCCTTCTGCTTATAGTTACTGTAACGATAACTCAGTTCCATGGCCATCTGTCTTAAATCTTTATGTTTTGTTTTTCGATCCAGCAGTTCCTCAGATTGTGCATTTCCGGCTTCGGTCACTACTCCTATGATACAATCAACAGATATATCATGCTGCAATTTTTTTAGTAACGGTATCTCACGCTGACCTTCGCGTGGCAGCTTCTGCTTTACCCAGTCGACAAAGTCTTGAGCCCCAAGAATTGATTGATGAACTACCTCTTCAAATGGGTTTTCAATCTCTCCTTCAATTGCATGATACACATATTCACGGCATTGGCGCCGGCCTTTGGCCGTGTCATCACCAAAGTAAGTGTTCAACAGCCAGCCGTAATCGAAATTCTTGTCTCTTTTTCTCAGATAACAATATCCCCCAAAAGTGCTCCAGGGATACTTTTTAAGATACTCTGCTTTT
>CALZJV010000275.1 GCA_945787595.1 uncultured Desulfobacterales bacterium
GCAAATGATGCCAAGGTTTCGAAGGTAGCGGCGGCGGCCGCGTTAAACTCCTTTATGGAGGGCGTAACCAAGGCGCTTAAAAAAAAGGACGGCAGGGTCACACTGGTTGGTTTCGGCACCTTCTCAAAAGTACGTCGCAAGGCGCGCAAAGGTCGTAATCCGCAAACCGGCGATCCCATTAAAATCAAAGCCAGCAACGTTGTAAAATTCAGCCCCGGTAAAAAGCTTAAAGACGCCGTCTAATTAGTGCCTGAGTGAGATGTTCGATTATTTTGCAGGTTGGGTTGAGACCATTGTTATTCTTCGGGTTCCTGCCTCAACCCAGCCTGCGAAATTCAGAAATCACCTAAAGTGCTCACAATTCCTTCTATACAGCACGCCAGTGGGTTGATACCCTCCTCTGTTGTCTAAAAGTCACTGTCAAACCTACCCATGACATTGTTCCTGTCTATTTCCAATCCGCTACTGAGTGGGCAATTTCCATTCAGCGCGGAGAAATCACCTTTAAACTCGTGCTATCATTTTAATTTTTGGAAAAATTAGGAGATAAAATGAGAAATCAACAAAAAACATTGAAATTGAGAAGATTAATCAAAAATCAAAATTTTTTTTACATGCCTTCTGTTTCAGAGCCTTTAGCTGGAATTCTCGCGGAGAAAGTTGGGTTCAAAGTTGTATACACAGGAGGATATGCAACTGGAGGGTCTCTTGCAATAACAGAGCCGCTATTGACAATGACAGAACAGGTTGAGCATGCCGGAAAAATTGCTAGGAGTTGTTCTGTTCCTTTCATATGCGATGCGGGTGCTGGGTTTGGTGAACCCCTACATGTGATGCGCACAGTTAAAGAGTTTATAAATGCCGGTATTGCCGGTATCCATATAGAAGACCAGCTTTTTCCGAAGCGGGCACATTATCATAAATATGTTGCCCACGCGATTCCAATAAAAGATTTCGTCAACAAAATTAAAATGGCTTGTCGTGCTCGCGACAGCATTGATAAAAATTTTGTTATTATTGCCCGTTCAGACACTTGTCGTTTTGAAGGCCTAAATGAAGCGATAAAACGTGTAAATATGGCTGCTTCGGTTGGCGCTGACCTTGGTCTGATTTTTCCACGCAATGACAAAGAAACGGTAGCTGCTCCGAAAAAAGCCAAGGTCCCTTTGGTATATGTACAAAGCCGTGGGAATCGGGATGGTAGACCTCTTTACAGCAACAAACAATTAGAGGAAATGGGTTACATTGGGTGTATTGATGCACAGATTCATATCGGGATTATGTTTTATTTTCTGAAGAAAGCTTTTATGGAAATTAAGCGCAAAGGTGATTATACTGGCCTAACACCTGATGAGTGGGTTGCCGTTCGACAAGAGATTGAGGACCTGTGCGGTTTGGAAAATTATTATATTATTGAGGAAGATACAGTCGAAAAGAAGAAGTGGGGTAAAAGATAGAAAATATAAAATTACAACATTATCATATCAAGGCAATTGACTCCGGTGGGCTGATAAGTATCCAATCGAGCTCTAACGTTACCAAGCGTGAATCTAATCCACGCATCCAAACTCCAACTATATCGCCCGCTGCTTAGCGAAATCGTTATTCGGACCTTAGATAACTGCTTCTATGTATCCAAAGCTAAGGGCACCCTGATTTAATTAAGATACGCATAAGATATATGAATTATTGCGCTTTTTCACATAAGGTAAGTTACATGCAACTGTAAATTCGACAATTTAGGGCTAATTTTAGAGCATATCATCAATTTAGTCGAAGTTCCGATCGCAATTTATCTGCAATCGATCGACATCACAACGAAAAAAGTTAAGTCTACCTTGTCATTTTACCCATCCAATCGCCTCACAAAAAAGAACACCAAAGAAAGCATCCGGATGCTCACCCCAAGACCTCCATTCAGCAGTAAGTGTTTCCACTGTTGCTGCATCAACCCAATCAAGCTGAATTGCCGTCTCTAAATGGGTATACATGTAATCCGCCATCATCTCTCCCATCTTCCGAGTGGATTCGGGTGTTCCATAAGATTCTGCAGATGCTGATGCTTCAACTCGAACGAATCCCGCCTCGTTTAACACAGCACGTTGTCGCCTTGCGAAATAAGGATCACCGCCATTGTGCTTCCAGGTTCTCACATAGAGCTTCATTAACTCATCGAATTTGGGAGTGAATGGTGAAATGATAAAACCTGCCGTGTCCTCCTCACGTACTCCAATAATACCACCAGGCTTCAGCACACGATGGATTTCTATAGCAGCTTTCACTGGATCTACTAAATGTTGAAAAATGGTGTGAGCAAAGGCAGCATCGAAAGAGTCGTCTGGGAACGGGAGTTTGTAAATATCTCCAACTTCAAATCTGACGTTAGAGACCTTCCGTTCAAGAGCATGCTTTTGAGCAAGGTTTATCTGGTTTTCCTCAAAATCGATACCTACCACATGACCTGGTGTGATGAATCCTGCCAGCTCGATTGTAATGGTGCCAGGACCGCATCCGCAATCTATTAAACTCATTCCAGAGTTTAGATGTGGCAGGAAGAATGCTGCATCCTTTGATACTCTACGACTTTCCAGATACTCAACAAATTTAGATTCATAACCGTGGGTATAACTTTCTTGCTTGCTGGATTTACTCTGAGATTTCTCCGGTGTGTTTTCTGCCATAGGTACTCTCCTGACAACTTCAACATTCGGTTGAACTCGATTCTAATTTAAGTAAAATTGTCAAAAAAGCATTAAAAATTGGTAGGTAATATTGCGACCCTATTTTCTGAATCGTATTATATTTCGTGCCCCATAGTGAAGATTGCTGTTGGATCAATGTATACGCTCCAGGACTTGACAAATTCTTTCCCCGCATCGGTTCCAAGAAAGCTGACCATGGCATCTAAATCCGATACTTCAATTTTGGCAACATATTGATATGGAGATCCTGTGGGTAATTCACCTTCAGGTTCAGATACGGCAGGGGCAAGCACTTTGTCTATTTTCCAAGTGTTGAATGCTGTGCACCATGGTGCACCTTGTATACCAGGAATTTTTGTTTTAGTGAGGTAATCGTCATATTTTGTATCGTCCTGATCGCTTTTCAGGTTATAAACTGCAAAAAGAGTTGGCATATGGGATCCTCCTTTAATTGTATGACAACATTGAATAATAGGGCCGCAAACGATCAACCTTTATCATAATTAAAACGGAAATCAATCTATTTCATACAATCCCTCGGATATCGATACGGAATCGTTATATCGCTGCAGTGCATCTTAAGTTTCGAAAAGCTAAAAGAACTTGCGATATCCAAAATCGCTGCTCGGAAAGCTGAATTGCGGGCAACTGCTATATATCAACAGGATTTGACCAACTGAGTTTTTAGGGATATTCATTCTATATCATACAGACCAATAACAGCTCTGGGGCGATGATTCTGGCTTAACAGTCAGTCGATTCATGGCCCGATTTGGGCTTGCTTTTCACAAATTTCCATCCTAATATCAAACCAACTTTGACCTGATCAAACCATTTTCGGACGGCGACTTTTCGCAACGCTATACACAGTCTTTTTTTAAATAGACAGAATACATTCCTTCGATACTTGTCCGCCGCAGGAGGATTCGTTATTTGCTTTTTGATAAACTCCGCAAAGCCGGAATCTCTTTTTCGAACAGACTGGACGCTTTTCCAGCAAGCGATGTCCTTGAAACCCCTGGCCCAGACCTAACTTTAAATAAATCTGGTAGATAAGACATTATTGGGATCTCTTGCAGTGAACAGTAAGAATCCGTCATATCGCACTCTCCGAGGCGTAGGCTACGAGCCCGCTTCCAGCCCGTAGGCTTATGGGCATAGGCTTACAGGCCGGAGGGGAGGCCAGGGCGGGCTGAATACTGAAACCCGAAACCTTGAAACGGTATAATTCTCTCAAGAAGGAAAAGTCTTATTCGATCTAAAATTAACTGGAAATCATCATACTAATACGTAATCTCAAACCCACTAAACTCCCCCGTATAATCCTCCCAATTTACTTTTACATCCGACACCCGCGCATGGGCCGGGCCTTCTTTGCACCATTCGAGCATGGCGTCTACCCGATCCTGGTCTCCTTCAAACAATGCTTCGACCGTACCATCTCTTCGATTTCTCACCCATCCGAAGACCCCAAACCCATCGGCAGCGCGTTTCGTTTCCACTCTGAAAAACACGCCCTGCACTCGGCCGCTGATAATGGCGTGGGCTCGAACTTTATTTTCCATGGCTACCCTCCTGATGACTCCCGCGCCGTTAGACAAAACGCCGCCCATAGGGCATTAAGAAGACAGAACGTCGTATATCGAACAGACTGAACATCGAACATCGAACGTCCAACGTTGAACATCGAATAATGATGTCGCTCCGCTCCGCAATTTAATTTCATTTGTTTTCTAAAATCCGATGTCAAACCTCGAATGGCTATTTCTGTTTCTTCATCCCAAAAAAATCGGTTGCAGATCCCTTTGATATGAGCTGCTTGGGGCTTTTTCAACCCTGAACGTTGAACCCTGAACCGCTCAACCTAGGCGCATCTTTTCCCATTCAATATTCGATGTTGGACGTTCGATATTCGACCTGCCCGCAATGCCTTGAGACCGGTGTAAGGCCAATTTAACTATATGATTTATATATCCATTTTTACATCAGCCCATCGTATTATGCCTGGCAGGCGGGTGTTCATTTTTTTTATTAGACCTTCCACAGTCCCCCGGCACAAAAATAACTCAGCGCTTTTAGCTATTTGCCCTATGCCCTGCGCCCTATGCCCTATGCCTTCTGCTCTTTGCCCTATGCCCTTTGCCCTTTACTCCTGACCCTATTCCCCAAGGTCAAGCATTTCTCTAAAAGCAACTTCATCAATGACGGGGATACCCAACTCACGCGCTTTGGTAAGTTTGGATCCCGCCGACTCACCGGCAACCACATAATTCGTATTCCGGCTAACCGATCCGCTCACCTTACCGCCGGCCGCTGCTATCATTTCCTTGGCCTGTCGCCGCGTCATGCTTTCCAAGCTGCCGGTCAGCACAAACACCTTACCATCAAGGAGCCCGGTCATTTTTTGTGCCGCATAGACAATCTGCACACCGCTTTGAAGGATATGATTATAGATGATCATATTCTCCTCCTGGTTGAAAAAGCTTGCGATGCTTTCCGCCACCACCGGTCCGACACCATCGATAGAAATAAGATCGTCTTTTGAACAACTCACCAGCGCTTCAATGCTTTCAAAATGAGCGGCAAGCAGCACCGCCACATGTTCTCCCACATGTCGAATGCCCAGGGCATAAATAAATCGTGCAAAGGTGATTCGTTTGCCGCTTTCAATCGCCTGGATCAGGTTTGCGGCTGATTTGGCGCCCATACGCTCCAGACCGGCTAGAGTTTCCACATCCAGCTTGAAAAGATCCGCATAAGAGGTCAGCAGTTTTTTTTCGACGAGTTGGTCAACGAGTTTATCTCCCAATCCATCGAAATCAAAAGCCCCTTTTTTGGCAAAATGCTTGATGCGCTCCTTCACCTGGGCTGAGCAACTATAATTAATGCAGCGTATCGCTGATTCTCCCTCGATGCGAACAACCGCTGATCGGCAGACCGGGCATACATTAGGCATGCTGAATTTTTTTTCAGCCCCGCTGCGTTTGGTTAAAATTACTTTTACCACTTCGGGGATAACATCCCCGGCTCTTTGAACCAGAACCGTATCCCCGATGCGGACATCTTTTTTTTCAATTTCATCTTCATTATGAAGCGTGGCCCGGCTGACCGTGGCGCCACCAACTTTAACGGGCGCCAAATGCGCAACGGGGGTCAAAACACCCGTGCGGCCCACCTGAACCTCAATATTTTCCAGCACAGTCGTTTCCTGAAGGGCCTCAAATTTATAAGCAATCGCCCATCTCGGGCTTCTGGTGGTGGCTCCTAATCGTTGCTGCAGAGCGATGCTATCCACTTTTATGACCATGCCGTCGATGTCGTAGGGGAGTTGATGTCGTTTTTCGATCAGCTCACGGTAAAACTCTAAAATCTCGTTTACCTTAATCCTGGGTCTGATAAGCGGATTGATTTTAAATCCCCAACTTTTCAATGATTGCAGTAACTCCCAGTGAGATTCCAACACCACATCGGCGATAATTCCGGATCCATAAAAAAAGATATCGAGGGGGCGGTCGGCGGTAATCTTTGAGTCCAGCTGCCGCAAAGAACCGGCGGCGGCATTTCTGGGATTGGCAAAAGGCGGCAGCCCCTGATCCAATCGCTCCTGGTTATATTTATTAAATGCTTCAATTCCGATAAATACCTCTCCCCTGACTTCAAGAAGGGAAGGTGCACCCGCCAGACCGGATGGTTGCATCAACAGTGGAACAGCTCTGATGGTCTTGACATTGGCGGTGATCAATTCCCCGGTAACGCCATCACCCCGGGTGGAGGCTGCTGCCAATTTTCCATTTTCATAAATCAGTTCAACAGCGACCCCGTCCATCTTGGGTTCCGCGGTATAGATGATATCATCCGTCGTGTTGAGATTTTTTTTCACGCGTGTGTCGAAGTCGAGGATTTCGGTATCATTAAAACCGTTATCCAGGCTCAACATGGGAACAGAGTGAGAAAAGGTGTCAAACCGGGTCAGCGGAACAGCCCCCACCCGAACACTGGGTGAATCCGGACTGGTCAGTTGTGGATAGTTTTCTTCCAGGCGGAGGAGTTCCTGCATCATGCGGTCATACCCGGCATCCGAAATTTCCGGATCATCCAGCACGTAATAGCGGTAATTGTGATGGTGCAGGGTTTTCCTGAGATTTTCTACTTTTGTAATTACTTGAGGATCGGGGTCCGGCATCATAAAAATTCAGTTGTTTTGTAAACCTTCAACAGGCCCTCGGCGTAGAAAACTTTTTAACTTAGTGGTCCCATTTATAATTACGGCAACATATTCGCCGTACTTTGTTTCTCCATAGGGACACTAAGTAATGAATGGATTCGATCTTTGATTTCTTTTTTTAAAATTAGAATCTATTCCTCAGATTTTACGTGACTGTATTTATAAATCTATGTACTTAGCAGCTCTGGGGTCCGGCACAATTCTTTTACCACTCTGCATGCGGTTCGGCGGCCCTGGACAAATCGTTCATCCTTGAATCCCGGCCGCCAGTCCAAGGAAGACAGCTCATCGGATACCGCCAGGATTCCCGCCAGCGCCACCCGGCGAAATTTAGCCACTGAATACAGCGCCGAGAGCTCCATTTCAACAGCCAAGATCCCGTCTTGCTGATGGGCTTTAACCAGTTTTCGGGTTTCGCGATATACGGCGTCGGTAGTCCAGATGGTTCCGGAGTGAAACTCGATTTGATTCTTATTTAAAACCTGCCGGATCATGGACACCAGGGAAGAAGAAGCTCGCGAAACCCCGCTATCCAATTTCCCATAATGGGCGGAAGTTCCCTCATCAATGACCGCAGAGGTCGGCAGGATAATATCACCGATCTTTACTTTTTTTGAAACGGCTCCACACCAACCTAAAAAAATGATTTTGCGCACACCCCAGGCAATCAGTGTTTCCAGCAGAATGACTGCATAAGGTGCACCCACAAACGGACCGGTGACGGAAAACCCGTCCGGGTGCAGTCTGTCGAAATACAGCCGGCTGATCATCAACCGCAAGAAGTCATTTTTATCAAATTTAAAAAGCTCACAAAGAGAAAAAAGATCCGCCCGGGTCGCCGCCATTACGGCAACAGGACCGAGATCAGGTGCATTTTTAGATTTTACCGGGTTTACGATGGCATTGTTTTTTTGCACGTCTAGGGTCCGATTTTCCGCCTTGTTAATTATTTCTGATTTGTCTCATTATCAGAACTACAGATATCGTTGATTGGTTGATTAGTTGATTGGTTAAGTGGTTGTAAATATGGATTTATCCCATATTTGCAAATTAATTGGACACTTCATGTTTTAAGTAAACTATTCAACGAGGTCTGAGCTAGGCATTTTATTCCGCTTTCTCAGCCTGTCATCACAAGGGGCTGAAGCAAAGATAAATATGGCAAAGTAGAATTATCGGGGTTTGGCTATTTTTGTCAGTTCATCTTTAATCTCATCGATCATATCATAAAACCACAGCACATCCTCAATGGTTAAACGGCCGGCTTTCACGGGAGCCCTGTCCGTCCCGTCTTTTTTGAGTAGTATGCGTGGTCCGATTTGCACCTTCGGTTCTCCGTCGCCATATTGATTAATGGTAACAACCAGTCCGGTTTCATCACATTTCCACTTTTTTAGCACCTTATCCATTTCAGGGTCGTACGGCATCCTTACCTCCATTTAAATTTATTCGTATAGATGAATTGCAAGCGTTCACAGGTTCATAGTTCACAGTTCAAAGGTTTTGGGCTCCAAAGTTCACCCTTCCCTCCGAGGCGGTATATTCTCTGAGCCGGAGGCAAGGGTACCTTACTGCTACATCCTCAAATCATTCTATTATCTTGCCTTCTACTTCCCGCCACGACGCGGCACAGCGCGGTAGGTTTGACGGGTATTCCAGATTTTGATTAATATCGCAAGCAGTATCCAACAGTTGTAACCTTTGAACCTTGAACCCTCTTATGAAACTACAACTGGCCGAAACAGTAAACTGATTGAACGTCGAACATCGAACGTCCAACATCGAACGTCGAATATTGATGACGCTACGCTTTATCGATTTTAAAACAAGCGAATCACGCT
>CALZJV010000276.1 GCA_945787595.1 uncultured Desulfobacterales bacterium
CGCAAAGGCCGGTTCCGCATCCCGCATCCAGGATGTCGAGATTGGCATTCGGCGCGGGGAGCATGGCAGTGAGGGCCTCAGCAACAAGACCCGGTGCGCGATAGACGAGGTTTTCTACCAGGTGGCCGTCGAAACTGTCCGCCAGGTCGTCGAAAATCTCCTGGACGTAAGCATCCGGGGCCCGGTCCGGCACCCCTTTACCCAGGCAGGCAGCCTGCAGGTAGAGGATGACCGGGTTGCCCGGCTCCTTGCGCAGCCATTCCTCGAACACTTCGGCGGCTTCATCGCGACGGCCGGCCTGGAGCAGTGTCCGGGCAAGTCCCTGCCGCGCCCCGGTGTGATCGGGATTCAAACTGACGGCTTCCCGATAGGCACCAGCAGCCTCATCGATTTCACCTGCCTTGCGCAGCGCATTGCCCATGTTGTAACGGTAGTCGGCTGAATTTGGCGCCAGTGCGACCGCCCGGCGGTAGGCGTCCAGTGCCTCAGATACCTTTCTTTGGGCCATTAGGATGACGCCAAGGTTGTTGCAAGCTGGATCATGGCTGGGTTGAAGTTCAATCGCCTTTCTGTAGCAGGCCTCCGCTTCGGAGAATTTTCCCAGCCCCTCAAGTACGTTGCCCAGATTGTTGTGGGCGTCAGCGTTCTGCAGGTCGAGGTCAATGATGCGCTGGATCGATTCAGCCGCTTCGGCGTGGCGGTTTTGCTGGTGGCAAAGCACGCCCAGGTAGTGCAGAGCATTCAGGTTATCGGGTGCGGCTGCGATGACTCTCCGATACAGAGTCTCGGCTTCGTCCAGTGAGCCGCCCCGGTGGAGTTGGAGGGCAAACTCCAGGGCCTCATCGACGGCAAGAATCACTTTTCCGTCGGCAGGGCTCTCGGGCGCAGCTGCTTTCCCCTTATTATTCGTATTTGTGACGTCCATCTGGACCCGATCCGTTCGGAAGTTGATGGTTTATATAATTTCACCGCCCGCTTGCTTCACTCGCTCGACACACGCAGACAGACGCAGACAGTTTTTTTTCGCAACCTCAGAGAAACAGGCTGCGCGTTTCAAGGGACAAGCCTGCGGAGGCAAAAATATCAATCGCTCCTCGAAACTATCTAATAATTTATTGTCTGCGTGTGTCTGCGTGCGTCTGCGGTTAAAATATTTAAGTGAGTTATTCGTTAACCGCGCACCTCAGCAGTCACCACCAGCCCGGCGACCGGCGATCCCATCTCCTGCCGCAACGCCCCATGCGCCACAGATCTGAGTTTTAGGCCGGCTTCGGCAACGACGCGGCGTACGTAACTCTCCCGATGGCTGTAGCGACCTGAAGGACTGATGCGAAATCCGGCACGCATGGTGCCATCGTCTTCCTCACCGCGTTCGACGGTGAATATAAAAAATCCGCTGGGTCGCACGGCCGCAGCGGCGGCAGCCATCACCTCTCCCAGGTCACCAAAGTAGCAAAGCGTGTCGGCCGACACGATCATGTCATAGGCATCCTTACGGGAGCCGATAGAGCCTGTTAGCTCGGCCTCCTCGAGGGCATCGTAGCACCCCGTCGATCGTGCACGTGCCAGCATCCCGGAGGACAGGTCCACGCCTTCCAGCCTGCGGGCGTAAGGCCCCAGCAGGGGGCCGCACAATCCGGTCCCGCAGCCGGCGTCGAGAATGTCAAGACCGCCGGCCGGCTCACCATAAATCTTTGCGACGGTCTCGGCAACCAGTTCCGGTGCACGGTATTCCAGGCGCTCTAAACGCTCTTCGAAGCGCTCCGCGAAATTGTCGAACACCTGTTTGACATAAGCGTCGGTTGCCCGCTGCGGCACATCCTCCCCCGAGCAGGCGGCGAGCAAGTGTCGCGCCACCGGATTGTCCGGCTCTTTCTTGGCCCACTCCTGGAACACGTTAGCCGCTTCCTCCACCCGCCCGAGGCTCGAAAGTGCGATGCCCAGCATTTTTTTGCTGCCCGGATGGTCAGGGTTCAGCACGATGGCCTGGGAGTAATGGGCGACGGCCTCGGTTACTTTTCCCTGCTGGCTGAGCAGGTTGCCCATGTTTTCGTAGGGATTCGGAAAATTCGGATCAATATCGATGGCTTTCTGATAAGCCGCCCCGGCCTCAGAAAGCTGTCCCTGCGCTCGCAGCACGGTCCCTAGATTGTTATAGGCACCTGCATTCTCGGGGTTCAACTCGATGACCTGCCGGTAACAGGCCTCGGCCTCATTAAGACGGTCCTGTTCCCGGTAAATGTTGCCAAGGTTGTTATGGGCGTCGGTGTATTCGGGTGCCACCCTCAAAGCCTGTGAAATCAGACGGGTCGCTTCTTCCGGACGGCCGCGCTGATGCTGCAATAGACCCAGGAAATGGAGTGCATCCGGATGTTCAGGTATGTGTTTGAGAATCCGCCGGTAGATCGACTCGGCCTCATCTAGAGCAAGACGCTGCTGAAGTCCCTTCGCTAGCTCGATTGCCTGATCCACTGTTAGCTCGGCCGGTATTTCCGTGGTCTCTTCTTTTGATTTGCGATGGAGCTTGGTCATGGGAACGTCCACGAAATTACTAATAATTCCATTTTAATTTAGACACATTTGACTTATATGCGAAAGCTTATATGACTAAGGCTGTTGGTGGTTAAAATAATTTCACCGCCCGCTGCGCTCGAGTCGCCGAGGACGCAGAGTTGATTTACCTTTTCACTTTCTGGTGAGAGACCCTGCCAAGACGGGAAGATCAGTCGACTATAAATAGTTAAAGATTAATCTTCAGAAAGTGAAAAACGACAGCCCTTCGGGCAAAATCACATTCATTGCGCCTTTTGACGTCTGTCTAATTATCGGCTCTGCGTTCTCCCACCGGGTGGTAGGCCCTATGGGCCGGAGGCTGCGACTCTGCCTGCCCAATGAAATCTCTGTTGCACTTATTTCATCGGGGCGGTGAATACAACATTTAAATCGTAGCAAACCATGTCTAAATAATTATTGCCGCATTTGTATTAAATTTGGCGGTCGACCTGTACCCGGTAGCGCATCCGCGGGGGGATAGTGCCGGATCTCGCTAGGCTGAACGAATGCTCCCCGCCTGATTGTGTTATTTTTGCGCACCACCACGTAGACCCGGTTGGTGCCGTGGTTACGAGCCCAATTTTCCGCCTGCTTCAACCCACTGCAGCGGTAGGCATTGCAGATATCGGCCCGCAGGGATCGGGGTAAGGCGCAGCCATCGAAAGTATGGTAAACGCAGGAGCCGGCAAAAGATCGCGCGGGTAGATACGCAGCGTATGCGTTTGCGATGGTCGCAGGCGCCATCTTAGGATTTACAGCCATGAAGCGTTCAATGATCGCCATGTCGAGGAAGGCGTGATCCCCGGCCCGGTGACAGCAGGCCCCTGCGCACACGGCACACACGGCCGCAGCCAGTGCGGCCGGCGGTCCGCTGTCCGAATCCCTGGACTCAGTTTGAGTTTTCTTGCCGCAAACGTCGTCTTGGGTATATTTCATCACAAGCTCGTTAAGGAAATCCAGGTGAGCCGCACGCCGCTTAGCCGGCAACACATTAATCGTGCCTGGACGGTGCGGCACCACCAGAGCCCGGTAAACCTCCGGCTGCTTCTTTCCCAGGGCACGGGCCGCCTCCTGACGATGCGCCTCCATTTCCCGGTCGAGCCTGGTCCAGCGGCAGCGCCAGTCATCGCAAATATCACCGGCCCACTGCTGGTGGAAGGAAAGAGAACCGCCGCATATTTCGCAGTGAGTGCTCCGGTCTATGGCAGCAACCTGGTACCGAGTCATGTATCCTCCCATGGTTAAGCTAATAAGTTGATAAGCTCATGAGCTAATATGCTTAAAAGGATGGAATCCTTTCATTATTTAATAGCGAAACAGCTTAACAGCTCATCGGTTTAATTACTATATGCTTAAAAGGATGGAATCCTTTCATTATTTAATAGCGAAACAGCTTAACAGCTCATCGGTTTAATTACTAAGAAGTTCATAATTGTTTAGACAGGGATCCACCGCCCGCTTCGCTCGAGTCGCAGAGATCGCAGAGGAAATTTTCTTTTAACTTTCTGCTGAGAGGCCAGAAAGTTAAAAAAATACGCCCATTGGCAGTAGTGTCGCGTGCTATTTTTGTTCCATCACGCCTAAGTATTTTCTTGCACTTGAGACGGATTGTCCTTTATGTTTGCCGTCCTCTCAGCGGCAAACATAAAATAACTATTCTCTGCGCCCTTTGCGTCTGCGGTGAATAAGCTATTATATCTCAATAAAAAATGTCTAGATAATTATTGCCGTATCAGTAACAGCTCAACAGCTTA
This sequence comes from uncultured Desulfobacterales bacterium, assembly GCA_945787595.1. The sequence continues at coordinate 4,308 of CALZJV010000276.1, forward strand.
TTAGCTTATCGCCTTACCAGCTAACTTATTTCATATTTAAACCCCTCACCATCTATCCCGACCTGGACCTGCTTGATCTGTTCATTTGCTGCCATTCGACTCAACAATTCCTTACTCATTTCCGGCAAAAGCGTATTCGTCAGAATATGGTCTACATTCCTGGCGCCGCTTTCCACTTCGGTGCAGCGGGCGGCGACGGACTCGATCAGCTCCTCGTCGTAGATAAAGGTGACATTGCGATTTTCCTGCATGCGTTTGGCGATGCGATCCAGTTTGAGCCTGACGATCAGGTGCATCACACTGTCACTGATCGGGAAATACGGCACGACCTTCAGGCGGCCCATGAACGCCGGCTTGAAGTGTTTTACCAGTTCAGGTCGCAGCATTTCACCCAGCGCCGGTGCATCCGGCATGGTTTCTTCGTCGGCGCAGACTTTCATAATGGTGTCGGTACCCAGGTTGGAGGTCAGAATAATCACTGTATTTTTAAAATCGATCTGGCGGCCTTCGCCGTCTTCCAGCATGCCCTTGTCAAAGACCTGGTAGAAAAGCTCCATCACGTCCGGGTGGGCTTTTTCGACCTCGTCCAGCAAAACGACGCTGTATGGCCGCCGGCGCACCGCTTCGGTCAGCACCCCACCCTCGCCGTAACCCACATAACCGGGCGGCGAGCCTTTAAGCCCGGACACCGTGTGGGCTTCCTGGTATTCCGACATGTTGATGGTGACGACGTTCTGCTCGCCGCCATAGAGCAGCTCGGAAAGAGCCAGCGCGGTTTCGGTTTTGCCGACCCCGCTGGGCCCCACAAACATAAACACCGCCGTGGGCTTGGACGGATCATCGATGCCGGCGTGCGCCGTCTGAATCATCTGGGCGACGGCCGCCAGGGCATGGTCCTGGCCGATGATGCGTTCACCCAACAAATTTTCCATTTTTAAAACCGTGTCGATTTCATCGGTCAACATGCGGCCTGTCGGGATCCCGGTCCAGCCGGAGATCACCTCGGAGATGATATCCGAATCCACGGCCAGCTGCACAAGGGGAGAATCACCCTGCACGTCTTCCAATTCCTTCTCCAGGCCTTTTAACGTCGCCTGATTTTGCGCCAGCAACGCCGCATCGGGTGATTCATTTTCGGAGATTTCCTGAATCTCTTTGCGAACCTCCTGGATGCGGTTGGCGACCTCCATCTCCGACTGCCACCTTTGGGTTAATGCGTCGAGTTCTTCGCGGGTTGTTTCCTTTTCCTTTTCAAGCGCTGCCAGGCGCTCGCCGTGATCCTTTCCGATCAGCTCTTCTCTTTGCAGGATTTTCATCTCCCGCTCGATTTCACCGATGCGTCGGCCGGCGGCTTCAACCACCGGAGGCGTGGCGCTCAGTCCAATGGCCACCCGGGCACAGGCGGTGTCCAGCACGCTGACGGATTTGTCCGGCAGCTGCCGGGCCGTCAGATAGCGGTGGGACAGCCGGACCGAGTCCAGCAGGGCTTCGTCGGTGATCATCACCCCATGGTGGGTTTCCAGAAACGGCGCGATGGCCCGCATCATCATCAGGGCCTTTTCCTCCTCGGGTTCCTCGATCTTGACGACCTGGAAGCGACGGGTCAGGGCGGCGTCCTTTTCAAAGTATTTTTTGTATTCCGACCAGGTGGTCGCTGCGATGGTCCGAAGTTCCCCGCGGGCCAGGGCGGGTTTGAGCAGGTTGGCGGCATCGCCCGATCCGGCCGGTCCGCCGGTACCGATGAGCGTGTGGGCTTCGTCGATAAACAAGATAATCGGGATGGGCGAAGCCTTGACCTCGTCGATGACGGACTTGAGGCGGTTTTCAAACTCCCCTTTGATGCCGGCACCGGCTTGCAAAAGCCCCAGGTCAAGGGTGTGGACGGCCACATTTTGCATCGGCGGCGGGACGTCGTCCTGGATGATGCGCAGGGCGAATCCCTCGACCACGGCGGTTTTGCCCACGCCGGCCTCACCGGTTAAAATCGGGTTGTTCTGCCGGCGACGGATCAATATGTCCACCATTTGTCGAATTTCGTCATCCCGGCCGAGCACTGGATCGATCTCGCCCTTGCGGGCCCGGTCGGTGAGGTTGATGGTGAATTGGTCCAGAGCCTTGGTGCCGGCCGGCGGCATTTTGGCGCCCGGCGCCGGTCCGACCGCGGCGGGTCGCGCGGCTTCTTTATCCTCCTCGGATCCGGCGATGAGATCCACCAGGTTTTCCCCCAGCTTCTCAACGGAAATCTGTTTGAAACTCGGCGAGCTTTCGGCCAGCATGCGGGCCAGTTCGTCGTTGCTCATCAGCGCCAGCAGGATGTGCCCCGAACGGACACTGGGCGCCTGATAATCGATGGAGGCCAGCAGCCAGGCCTCCTGCGCCATGCGCGGAATCCGCGGTGAGAGGGCCGGCGTGCGGGCATTACCGGTCTTGAAACCCTCCATGGCCCGGGTCAGGTCGGCTGTCAGGCGGTCCTGATTGATCTCGAAATGTCGCAGGATTTGCTGGAAATCCGTCTGCGGCATCTCCAAAAGTTTGATCAGGAAATGCTCAAGGTCGACCTCGTAATGGGTTTGCGACAGGCACAGACCGGCGGCCGATTCCAGCGCCTTGCGGCAGGTGTCGTTAAGTTTTCCGATCAGGGATTTAAGATTTGAACTTGGCATGGCAAAGCTCCTAGTTAGCTGGTTAGCTGGTTAGCTGATGAGCTAGTAAGCTGGTAAGCTAGATTAGCTCGTAAGCTGTTGAGCTGATAAGCTGATGGATGACACTAATCTTTATCTTATTAGCTCATGAGCTTATTAGCTATGTAAGCTGTTGAGCTATAAAAAAGGGACACCATCCTTTAGGCTTATTAGCTCATTAGCTTATCAACTTATCAGCTATGTGTGCTGTTGTGCTGTTGAGCTATAATAAAATGGATCTCATCCGCTTTTCGCTAATTAGCTTACCAGCTTATCAGCTAATCCGCTTATCAGCTCTATTTTTTCATGGATTTGATCAGCGAGTTCAGCATTTTTGCTATCTCTACAGACATATTTTGAATTTCCAAAAATCTTTGTGTTTTGAACCATCCCAGATTTCTAAATATTATCAAAAGTGTGACGACTTCAAATAGAGAGCCTCTGGCAATATAGAGAAACTGGATAAATTCCTTTGTGGTTTGTCTGCCTTTCCCCTCCGCGATGTTCATGGACACGCTGTTGCAGGCTGACTCAAGTTGTTCAATAAGACGATAATGTTTACGCGGTGCGTCAATGTCATCGATACTGCGAATCACCTGTTCAGCAAACAGCACCGATTTCTGCCAGACCTTCAGTTCCTGAAAGCTGAATAATTTATCGGCTTCGCCAACCATATTTTTGCCTCCAATTCCAACTGAGATATAGTTAAATTCCTTTGGTCCTATCCGATCCATATTAAACTGTCAGTAAAGCTGCTGAGCTGGTAAGCTGTCAGGAAAGCTGTTGAGTTGTTAAGCTGTTTAGCTGTTTAGCTATAAAAAAAATGGATACCATCCGCTTTTGGCTTATCAGCTTCTTTGCTCATCAGCTATGTTGGCTATTAAGCTAGTAAGCTATAAAAAAAGTGGGAACCATCGGCATTTGCTTATCAGCTTACCAGCTTACCAGCTCACTAGCTCATCAGCTATCTATCCTGTTCTTCAAACGTAATAGACGGATCCTCCCCATGGGTTACAGCCGGTGATTTTACCCAGGTCGACCATCCCAACCGCGGTGCGGTCGTTGTCTCCTCCCCCAGGACGCAGGGGGGCACTTCATCACGATTGAGGAAAACCGTGATATCGAACTCGTATTCGATTCCGACCATGCAGCGCACCAGGGAAAAGATGGGATGCAGCAGATCGCCGGTGGGCAGGAAGCGCAGAAATTCTTCATAACTGACGGGACCCAGCTTAACTCGAAACTTTGTCCCGCATTCACGGATAAAAGATCCGCAGACGGCATCGGCGCCCAGCTGACTGTTGGCCGCTCCCAGTCGAGTTTGGTCTTCAGGGCTTATCGGAAGCATACGCTCGATGAACTGGTCAATGTTTACATCCGTGCCGGCAAAATATTCCACCGCCGACTCGATGGCCAGAGCGGAGGGAATCGACCGTGCCAGAAGCCCGCTGTAAAATGCCAAGGACTCGGCCGGCAGCCCGATCCTCTCGATCAGCCCCGGTGTGCCCAACCCTGCCATACTCAAGAGACAATGCGAAAGCCGGTCACGCGCATCCGGCAGGTAGCTGGCCTCAAAGCGGTATTTCTTCCAGGCCAGGTAAAATAAAGAAATAAGACGATGATGGAAGATATTCAGAAAACCGGCCAGGCTGTGATCCTTTTGCCAGATTCTCTCAACGACCATCTCGGTATACCAGTGCGGCAGGACCCCGGCCGGCCCGATCAGGCCCATAAAGGTCACTTCCATGTTAACCGAACCGTCGTCCTGGCCTTTCTCCAGCTTGGAGATGTCACTGCCGGGAAAAGCCAAACCGGGTTTTACGGAAAACCGCACCGCCTCCTGATCCGGTTCCAGGGTTTGCCCCAAGGGCCTTTTAACGGGAAAAAAGGATTCCAGAAGGCTGACGGCCTTGAAAAAGGAAAAATTGTAATGCTCCTCAAAAAGGCGGTCTTTTAAAGGAGTGCCTGGTTGCCGCTTCTTGGTGTCCACTTTTTCATGATTTCCTTTTGCTGGATGGTTTTAGCGACCATTTGGGAAAAGGAGTTGACCGAAACATACTGGGCCAGAAATCTTTCCAGGATGCTGGCAAACAAGTACAGCCCGGCCCCAACAAATTTGTCCTCGTCAAACTCTACCGTGACCTGAACACCGCGACCAAAGGTCTGCCCGATGCGCTTGGTGACATGTTGGGAACTTAAAGAAACGATTCCGTCTATTTGCTGGCGGGTTGAAGGTGAGTTGTCGAAATCGTAAAGTTTCAGGATTTCCTTGAGGGCCGTTTCTCCGCCCTGTACCAGCGACATATAGTTGAGGGACAAATGTGATATCAGACGCCACTGCAGCTCTCCCCCCAGAAACGGCCGGCGGGTCGGCGTCGGTTTGATTAAACAATTGATATGAGCGACCGGCGCTTCGACCTCCAGGTCAAAATCACCGGCCGGATCGCCGAAGGGTAAGCGGGCCGGCAGGTCGCGATTGGTGCAGGTGGTGTGAACAGTTAAAATCTCCACTCCGGGATCCAGCGGTTTGAAGTCCGGTCCGGTAAAGGCAAGAAAGACCTCGGTGCCGCCGACTTCACTGCTATGCGCCGCCTGCCGCTGTAAATGCCAGAATGCGAGGCGTTCACGGGTATCTTCTTTTTCCAGATGATGCCGAATGGAATAAAAAGGTTTGTATTCAATTTCTTTGCCGGGGGACCCCATGGACGTTGCCTTCACCTGATCGACGCTGAATACTTCGGTGGCATGCGGCCGGCGGACGTCCGCCACCACCTGATATTCGGTTTTGCGCTGTTCCACCCGAATCGGTTCGGCGATGCGCTTGAACAGATTGACTGCCGGCGATGCGTTCAGCATAAACGTATCTTTATTGATCACCAGATTGGACTTGGCGGAACGCTTCAGGTTTATCCAGATCCGGAGGGCGTCCGTGGGGAGAATCTCCTTGACCCTGTTCAATCCGCCAAGATCAAAAAACAGAAATTTCTCTGCAAAGCAAAAATATTCGAAAAGCAAACTGTAGCCGGGAAACGATCGCTGCGGGTATGGCAGCATGCGTTCATTCGGATCGAATCCCACCGGTTTGATATGGTCGGGCCCGATCGTGACTGCTCGGCTTTTTCCCTGGCTGTCGACTGATTCGTAAATGATCTCAGCGACATTGTTCAGCAGGAGTTCATAGAGATGAAAGACATGCTGGGAGGGGCCGTTAAGAAAAAAACGCAGGGTTTGCCACCCCAGCTGGGAAAATTTTAAATTAATGAAAGTTTTTAACTCGATAAAAATCGCCTGGGTTGCACCACTGGTATTATCCAGGGGATCGCGCAGTCCGGCGGAGACCACCTCGATCGGCCACAGCATCACCGCTTGGGTGGTGGTGAACTGGCAGGGTGCACCCCGCACCGGTTTGGAATAAAGCTTGGTTCGGCTGTCAATTCGATAGCCATTCTCGGGCACATTCTGCCGGATCGGTTCGAATTTGACGATCGACATGGACGGAATCGGATTGATGTAATGCGGATAGAGAATGTTGAACAACGACTCCGTTATTTGCGGAAAATCATCATCTATTTTTTTGTGTATCCGGCCGCTGATAAACGCAAAGGCTTCGATGAGCCGCTCGGTATGCGGGTCTTCACAGCGGTCGGGCTCAAGCAGGAGTCTGCCGGCAATCTTGGGGTAGGTTCGGGCAAATTCCGCCGCCATCGCACGGATGTACGTCAATTCGCGTTCATAGTATTGTAGTAGCTGATCATCCATAATAATAAGATAGCTGGTAAGCCATTAAGCTGGTAAGCTGTTAAGTAAAGAAGGATTCCATCCTTTTTAGCTCATTAGCTCATGAGCTTATCAACTTATTAGCTTGCTCGCTTAACAGCTCAACAGCTAATCAGCTTAACAGCTTTAATTATTTATTTATTTTATATTCTCCTCGGCTGACATCAAAATAGGTATCAAAGATTACCGGTTCGGTGATGGGATCCATCACCAGCATGGCGGTGATTCTGAACCGCAAATCTCGTGCATTTTGACTCGGCGCCTCTATCTGGACGGTGACGTTCTTCAAACGCGGTTCAAAACGGGAGATCGTTCGTTCAATGATCTGGCGCAGCTTCTGTTTGACCATCGGGCTGGCCGGGTTCTTCATGGTGAAGTCCTGCAAGCCGTACATATACAAGGAGTTATGAACCTCGCGATATTCCGGCGACGGCACCAGGATTTGACGTCGGGTATTGAGTAGATATTCAAGATCCCTGATGACGGCATCCTTGATTTGCCGAACCGAAAGGCGGACCTGGACAGGCTCGCTGGCGACCTTGGGGTCATGGTCCAGCAGCCTGTCCAGGATGGACACCTGGGCGTTGAGGTTTTTTTCAATCATGAGGGTTTATTGGCCTTGATGTCAAATGAGAAAGGCAACACAGCGTCCCCGCTGCCGTCCTCCTTCTGCGGCGTATACTCATATGCGAAATTGCCGAAGTTGATAGTGATGTTTTCCGTCAGCCGGTCCTCGCCGCCCGACCCCCCGGTGGAAATCGAGGAGATCAGGCAGTCCTTCATGGTGAGCTTGATGTATTCCAGGGGCTTTTCACCGGCCTTGCGGACCGTCAGCAGTGCTGATTTGACATGCTGCCCGACAGCAACCGCTTTGAGCAGGGCATGCGAGGATTTGTCGACCCATTTGGTCACGCTGACATCCTGGAAATTAGCCTTGCCGGCGCCGGCGCCGCCGCCGGTGTGCATGGTGCCGCTCTGTGAAGCTCCCCAACTCCAGGCAAGCACATCGATCTCGCCCTTATGCTTGTCGTCGGCGGACTCCCCTTT
>CALZJV010000277.1 GCA_945787595.1 uncultured Desulfobacterales bacterium
CAATCTGGACATAATTATTGCTATTTCCTTTAAAGAAAAATCCTTTTAAATTTTTATGATATGTTCATCGATGCGAGTGCAGGTCAGTAATTTCCATTCAACTGTAGGTTAAAAAAAGAAGCGGACAAGAATTCAAATGAAAATCTTTTACACCGACACGTTTCCCATTCCCTTGCCGGAAAACCACAGCTTCCCCAAGGGCAAGTATGATTTGCTGCGTCGGCGGATCATGGAAAGTCAAATTGCACAGCATGTTGATCTGCAAATTCCCAGGCCGGCAACCTATGGGGAGATCATACGGGCCCATGCCCCGACATATGTAAACCGGCTGCAAAATGGTGAATTATCTGCCAAGGAGATCCGGCGCGTCGGTCTGCCGTGGTCAGCGGAAATTGTGCGGCGGGCGCGATATTCTGCCGGGGGGACTATCGAAGCTTGCCGGGCGGCATTAGAAGAAGGGATTGCCGTCAATCTGGGGGGCGGCACCCACCATGCATTCAGCGATCATGGCCAGGGGTACTGCTGGCTGAATGACAGCGTGATTGCATCCAGGGCCATCCAGGCCGAAGGACTTGCCGGACGCATTTTGATTATCGACTGCGATGTCCACCAGGGAAACGGCACGGCGGCCATTGTCAATAACGACCCCACCATCTTCACATTTTCCATCCATGGCAAAAACAACTTTCCCTATCAAAAGGAAAAAAGTGATCTGGATATCGCGCTCGAAAACGGCGCCGATAATGCGGTCTACCTAAAAGCGCTCGAAAAAGGTCTCAAGGAGTCCATGAACGTTGCCTGTGCGGATCTTGTGATTTATCTGGCCGGTGCAGATCCTTACAAGGACGATCGCTTCGGCCGCCTTGCACTGACAAAGAATGGCCTGGCGGCACGAGACCGCCTTGTTTTTCAGAGTTGCCTGGATGCCGGTCTACCGACGGCGGTTACCATGGCCGGCGGCTATGCACGCAACGTTCAGGATACGGTCGACATCCATTTTCAATCGATATTGGCTGCGCTGGAATCTAAAGCCTGATCCTTGAAGGAAAACAAATGAGAAGTCGAGATGATCCTTAATGACAGCAGATTGTTGAATCACAAGACACTACCGTCTATGTTGACACGTTACCATCACTTTGCCATAATTGACTCTAGAACCAGCAAATCCCCGTCATGATTGAAATCAACCATCTTAATAAATCCTACGGCCAACAAGTAGTCTTAGACGACATCAACCTTTCAATTCAAAAAGGGATGATCACCGGACTGCTGGGACCCAACGGTGCCGGTAAAACCACCCTGGTTTCGATTTTGATCGGAATCATTCCACGAGACAAGGGCGATATTTTCATAGACGGACTGGATCTTGATAACCATCTTCCCGAAATACAGACCGTTTGCAGCATTGTGCCTCAGAACCTGGCTATTTATCCCATGCTCAGCGCTTATGAAAACCTTGAATACTTCGGAGGTCTGCAGGGTCTAAAGGGACAGAAATTAAAGTCTCGCATTGACTATTGTACCGAGGTTGCCAGCCTGCAATCATTTTTAAACAAACGGGTCCACAAATTTTCAGGTGGCATGAAGCGACGGTTAAACCTGGCCATCGGTCTGTTAAACACTCCCCGGATATTATACTTGGATGAACCCACGGTCGGGGTTGATACCCAATCTAGAAATTATATTCTTGAGGTGATAAAAAATATCAATCGCAAAGAAGGAACCACTATTATATATACCTCCCATTACATGGAAGAGATTGAACAGATATCCGACATGATTGCCATCATTGACGAAGGCCATCTCATCCTGAATGGACAAAAAGAGGAAATTCTTAAACAGGATCTTAAGGTGTCCATCCGGGTATGCGAGTTGAATGATGCCCTTCTTGATCGATTCAAGCGTATCGAGGCCGCCGGGGTGCAGGACGATTGCATCCTGTTAACAAAAGACGAGAACTTTCATGACAATTTGATTGAAATTCTTTCGGTATTGAAAAGCCACGCCATTGAGGTAATTGACTTTGACAGCCGTGATAAAAATCTTGAGACTCTTTTTTTAAAATTAACCCGCAAAAGCCTGAGAGATGAATGACTAAAATATTGTATATTTTAAAAAAAGAGTTTCTGGTGATGGGGCGCGACGTCCACTCGCTGTCGGTTCTGTTCATCATGCCGGTTGCCTTTATATTGATCATGTCGCTGGCCATGCGTGATTTATTTGATACCAACGCGGTCAACCAAATTAAAATACTGGTGGTCAACCAGGATAACAGCGACCCGTCCAGGGCCTTTCTCGAAACGCTGGAAGACTTGGGGACATTTTCCTTCCATCATATGGCCGGCGGTACCGGTTTTGATCTTATCCGACACAAAATGTTTCAAGACGACTATAAATTTGCTTTGGTGGTTGAAAAGGGTTTTTCTCTGGCTGCAGACCGCAACGCATCTGAAAAAGTCGGGCGACAGATGATATTGTTGGTTAAACCGTCGGTTACCCGGCAGACGTACACGATTTTAAAAAATACGTTTGCAGCCAGTCTGGCGAAAACCAAGGTTGCCTTTCTAATCATGGGGCAGGAAGAAATGCTGGGTTTTGCCGGTATCGACATCGATAAGATAATGCAACCGGCCGACGATTTGATTGAAACCCGCTATGTTTCCAAAAGCAAGCTGAGATTTAAAGTACCGACTTCCGTTCAGCAGAGCGTGCCGGCCTGGCTGGTATTTTCGATGTTTTTCGTGGTCATTCCCATTTCCAACACCTTTATTGCGGAAAGAAACTACGGCACCCTGGGACGTCTTCAGAGCATGAATATTTCCACCGGACTCCTTCTGGCGGGTAAGTTATTGCCCTTTTTTATCGTCAATTTATTCCAGGTCGTTTTGATGATTCTAGTGGGTGTTTATGTTGTTCCGTTGTTGGGCGGGGATGCATTGACCATGGGGGATTCCTATGGCGGATTACTTCTCATTACAACCGCAGTCAGCTTCTGTTCCATTTCCTTTGCTCTGCTGGTTGCAGCGGTTGCCAAAACCACTGAGCATGCCACCACTATCGGCGGAGTCTTCAATATCATCCTCGGTGCGCTGGGCGGCATAATGGTTCCTAAATTTGTCATGCCGGATTTCATGCAGACTCTATCGATCCTGTCGCCTATGTCGTGGGGTCTGGATGGCTTTCTGGATATATTTTTAAGAAACGGGAATATTCTTGACGTGATGAAGGAATCTTTACTATTATTCTTTGTAGGCTTTGTGATGCTTAGCACCACCGCTATCATTATCAAAAGTAAGTTGTCACTTTAACCCGTATTTTCTTCGGGTATCATTTCAGCTCCGCCTCAGTGGGTCCAAGGTTTATTTCGAGGCGGAATCATTTTTTTGGATGAGCAGATTGATTTCTAGTCGGTGAAGGAATAGGCGTTTCATTATGAAGGGATCTTTGGATAACGACCTGAAAAACAAAATAAAAACTCTGATCATTGAAAACTGTGAACTGGATATCGAGGTTAAAGATATCGATGATGACCTACCGCTTTTTGAACGCAAATCAGAGCTGGAGCTGGATTCCATCGATGCTTTGCAGATTTCAATTGCCATCCAAAACACCTATGGCATCGCCATTCGCGACAGCAAGGAAATGCGGCGCGTGATGCAGTCTATTAATACTTTTGCCGATTTTCTTCAGCCCGGGTGATTACTTGATGAGTAACAGGGTTTATATACGCGGTCAAGCCGTCCACTGTGCCCTGGGCGATGACATCGAGCGTGTTATTGCCTCTATGCAGACCAATCAGGTTCAGGTTACGGATGTCCCCCTGTCGCTGATCGACTCCAATGACAGCCGGCAGTACTATCGTCTTCCACCAAAAGATACCGACCATACCCAGTGCAGCCAGAAGTATTATTATGATGTGCTTTTCGACACCATCGAGGCGGCGATTGACGATGCCGGCTTAAAGCTAGATGAAATCGAGGAGCTACCTGTATTTTTTGGATCGACGTCCAACGATATTCCCATTTACGAAAACACCTATAAAACTTCCCGGAATGTCCTTTCACAGACCTCCTCGGGTTACGGCAATATTGCCAACGAAATCGCCAATCACTTCAACATCAAAGCCGCCTGTTACACCTTTACAACCGCCTGTACTAGCAGTGCCAACGGTATTACTTTCGCCGCCGACATGATCGCCCAAGGTTTAATAAAAAGAGCCCTGGTTGTCGGATATGATCTTTTCAGCAATCTGGGATTTTACGGTTTCCAATCCTTGAAACTGATTTCGCCATCGCCCTGCAAGCCATTTGATAAAAACCGGGAGGGCATCATCCTTGGAGAAGGTTGCGGTGCTCTCATCTTAGACAAAAAGAGCAAGACCCCAAATGATTTTTACTATCTAGGGGGTGCAAATATTTGTGATACCTATAGTATCACGACCCACAATCCCACAGGGGATCAAATCGCGGCCGTAATCTGCGAGGCCCTTAATCGTGCGGGGATCGAGCCCCAACAGATTGACGCCGTTAAAGCCCATGCCACCGGAAGCTATCACAATGACTTAACTGAAGGCAACGGGCTGAACCAGGTATTCAAAAACCAAATTCCGCCGGTAACCGGATTGAAGCCTTTCATCGGACACACTGTGGGGGCATGCGGGGTCATCGAGTTGATCCTGTTTACCGAAGCGGTTAAAAGCGGCTTTATACCGGCGACCTTAGGTTTTGAAGATATCGACGACGAGATTAATGTCGAGCCGATTACCGAGCCGCTTTCAATTCAAGCCGGAACCTTTTTGCTGAATTATTTCGGATTTGGCGGCAATTGTGTGTCGCTGGTGGTTTCTAACAAGCCTGAATAAGGAGCACATTAGGCCCGTATCGGGTTTTTTCTGACAACATACCGCTTGTTTGACTAAATGTACCGGATGTTATCATTGAGAGAGCAAGGTCAGCGAATTAATGATGTATATTCACAGTTACAGCACATTCGTCAGCCCACCGGTTGACGATATTAAAATTTATAAACAGGAAATCAGCCGCTTTACCGAACTCAAATTTCGGCGGGCCAATAAATTTGTGCTGCTGTCCCTGGTGGGAGCCTGTCAGTGTGCTCATGGACAGGCTGTCAAGACAGATACCGCCGTTTATCTGACCACCGAAAACGGCAATCTGGGCGACACCGAAACGGTTCTGGAACAGCTTTATTACAAACATGAATTCCCCATGCCCTATAATTTTATTAATACCATGAGCAATACGGCATCCTTTTATGTCGCCCAGAGTTTTGACATTTTGGGGCGAAATCTGATCCTTTCCAGTAAACAGCTTTCTTTTGAACGAGGGCTCGAATTGCTTCGCAGTGATCTGGTTGCCGGAGTCGTTAAGGAAGCCCTGTTTGGAGGAGTTGATGAGGTCTCTTTTTCAAAATCGCAGTTTGAAACCAAGTTTAAGCGGCCATACCGCGATTATGAAATGATCGAGGGCAGCTGCTGGTTTTGGATTAAAGCCGATAGTAGTGGTGCCCTGGGCGAGATAGCGACGATTGAATCGTTTGGCAGTCTAGACCAAACCGCGCAATGGCTTAAACGTCAGCGTTTTAAAAGGCCGGTAATATTGTCCTTTGGAATGTTAATCGACGATGGTCAAAAAGAATCCCTCAGCCAGGCTGTTCCCCATGAAGGCCAGTTTAACTATATCAGCGAGTATGGTTATTTTGATTCCGCCACCGCCTGCGGGATCAGCGGGTTTCTGGCAAGCTACGAGGACGCCTGCCTAGTGAACATCAATGAAGATTTTCGCGGGCAATATGTGATACTTGTAGTTGAAAAGTATTGAGTTTTAATGGCGGGATAAATCGGAAAAGGAAATAGATCGGGGAGTTGACCCAAAAATTTTCGACTTGCGCGGTTGGTAGAGGAAGCACCTCCATGATATTAGATTGTTTTCACCGCAAAGACGCGAAGGACGCAGAGATGTTTTTTCTTATTCTTTGCCGTTGAGAGGACGGCAAAGAATAAAAGAACACTTTTTTTGAAAATAATTAAACCTTTGCGTTCTTTGCGCCTTTGCGGTGAATGAATACATCTCGTTGAAAATCCAGATACTTATTTAACCGCACAGTTTGAAAAATTTTTACTTTACAGTTTTCAACATCCTGTAAATCTGTTTCTCGCTATTTCCGCAGCGCCTTAACAATTGCGTGATTTCAGGTAGATCGACTTTGGTTTTCTTGCTCTTTACTATCTTGGCGCATTCCAGCGCAAACATGCGCCACAGGTCACCCGTTTCGGTCATCCTTTCTGAAGCCTCTTTTAATACCGGCAAGTTCAGAGTGATATGCGCCTCCTGCAAAAAGGCGGCATACATAAAACGGAATCCACCACCGCCGGTTCCAATTTCTTCCTGCATGCGCACGACGTTTCCCAGAAAATGTCTGGTATATTTGGAATTCTGTTTACGCGACAGCTTCAAAATATGCCGGGATAAATGGTTGATCCCTTTTGTGCCGATCCATGGAAGCGGTGCGTAGAGCATCATGTGAACCGTTTTTTTGATCGATTGTTTAATAAGCTTCTCCAGATCCATGCTTTGCGGACAGTTGACCGGATAGTGAACCAGGCCTTTGGGTGCGCTTAACCCTTTGGCAAAGCGGGCCTTTTTTAAGTCGGCCGCCCTTATTCTTTCGATGTGATCAAAAACCGGGTCGCTCACCAGATATTCATCTCCCTCTTTGCCGATAATAATAATGTTGTGAGCGTTAAACTGGAATCTCATTTCCGGCGGAAAATAGGTGGTAAAATATGCCGAGGTCTGCAGGCCGACCAGTCGGCGATTGGCTATGAATTCATCCAGCTCCGCCATGGCCTGATCCTGGTCCTTATAGGTTTTGCGGAAGTATTCGACGCCCAGCCGCTGGGGAATATTTTTAATGATATGTCCGGGAAACATGCGATAGGAAACCACGGGCATGTTGCCCATTTTAAGAAACGGCAAATATGCAAAGCAGATGGCTCCGGCCAGGCCGAAAACCATGGGTTCTGATAATTCCAGTCCTGTATATTTTAGCAAAGTCGACATGACGCCGCTTTCACAATGGGCAAAATGCTGGTGCTCAAAATTACCGATGGGGTCCAAGTCAGTAATTCTCCTTAATATTTTTTAGCGTATCGACATCAATGTTAAAGAAATCCGCATAACTCTTTAACATCTTTTGGTTTAACTTATTGAACACATTTGGCTTAAAATGGCGTTTGACCCTCCATTTGGCAAGGCCCATTCCCCTGGCCAGGGCGGGCAGGTCCATGTAATTTTTGTTCATATAATATTCGATGGGAGAGGTATCACCGCTAAACACCCTGGTTTTAGTTTGTTCCGCCAATTTTGCAAAATCATCGATCACATCGCGCAGCACCACCTCTTCCACCTCCCAGCCGCTGGTAGGGATTTTGGTGTACTGGCCGTTTTCATCCACGGCATACATCGCCTTGGTTCCAAAACCCTTTAAGGTTTTGATATCATCATGGGGTATTTCCTTGACTTTCATGGCGTTCCCTCATCATTATTATCAGCATCCAGGGAGAACCGCATGCTTTACAGCCCCCCCGAATTGTTGTAAAGAGCCTTTAATACCTTGAATTATTATTAATTACAACATTTGTTATATCAGGAATTCCGGGAGAGGATAGATATAAGATCTTACCATTAACCATAAAAAAAGTCGCGGCGATTCCTTCTGTGACACAGGATTGCGTAAAAGCTGGGCATTCATGATGCTGGATTCTTGATGCTTGATGCTGGCAAATGTAAAACCGCATGTTGCGTTATTCCTAACTTGTTGGGACAATGATAAATATTTCCGACATAATTTAACTGCTTTAAAAAAAGATAGAATACAGCGACTATCCAGCATCCAGTATCCAGTACCAAGCATCTTGTTATTTAAGAAATGAACATCATAGAAGATATTGAAAGCCTGATTCCCCACCGCCAGCGCCTGAAATTGATCGACACCATCCTCTCTGTTGATGAGGAACATGCCGTTACCCGGGCCAAGGCAAAGGAGAGCTGGCCGCTTTTGTCGGGCGATGCCGTGAATGCCATCGTACTCATAGAACTGGCGGCCCAGACCGCAGGAGTTTGCATCGGCTGGAATGAAAAGATGAAAACCAGCGGACCAAAAGCGGAAGCCAGGGGTTGGCTGGTCGGAATCAAGAAAGCCCACTTTTATATTGATAAAATTTCCCTCAATACATGTATTACCATCCGTTCAGAAAATTGTCTGGTAGTCAAAAATTACAAGGAATTTGCCGCAACCGCCCACATCGGGCAAACGCTAGTCGGTGAAATTATGCTGCAGATTCTTCATGCAACTGCGAATGAAGAATAATTAGGCGGCCTTTTTGACTTCCGACCAGCGACGGGCCGATACCGGGTCATCGGTGATAACACCGTCGACTTTCAAGCCAACCATCCTGGCACAATCTTCCGGTGTGTCGACATTATAAGGGAATACCCGTATACCTGCAGCACGTAATTTTCTCACCTGACTTGGGGTAACGATTCGCTGGTCGGGATGCCAGGAAAACGTCTTTAAACGTTTACAGATTTCAATGGTGTTCCTTTTCATGGGGTGCTTTGAGATCAGGGCAATCTGCGGGGGGGCCTCCATTAAAGAAATTTGTTGCAGGACATTGCTGTCAAAACTGGAAATTAATATCGAATCCTGCAGGTTCTTTTTTTTTACCAGTTCGACCACCTGCTTTTCGATGGCATCGGGCGGATGATGAGGCTCATACGCATGGGATTTGATTTCGATATTGGTGATCACCCGGCCGTCTACCAGTTCCAATACCTCAGCAAGTTCCGGCAAACGCTGTCCGGCAAAATCGGGGTGAAACCAGCTGCCGGCGTCCAATTGCTTCAGTTCTTCAAGGGTATAGTCATGAACCGGTCCGTGACCGTTGGTGGTACGCTCCAAGGTAGCATCGTGAATGACAATAAGCTTGCGGTCACGGCTTAAGGTCACATCCAGCTCGATCATCGGAACACCCGCATCCATCGCTGCCTGAAATGCGACCAGGGTGTTTTCCGGATATTTCTGCTTAAACCCACGATGGGCTATAATCCAGGGGGAGTTACAAGATAGTTGATCCAACCACTTATTCATCGAAACCCATTCCATGTTCGGAGTTATCGTGCTCGCCGGTGATTTAAATATCGCCTTTTCACTGAAAGACTTTAACGATAAAATTTTCATTTTTTGCCCATAAAAAAAAGCGGGATGAATATCCCACCTGGTTTTGCGCGGTTTTTTGAATTTTTTAAGTTGTTCTCTGAATATTTTATTACCTAATTATCTCGA
>CALZJV010000278.1 GCA_945787595.1 uncultured Desulfobacterales bacterium
CCGGTTACCTTTTTTATGGATCCGGTTCCGGCTTTGGCGGCCATCGTTACCATGGAGGCCATGGCGATTTTTGCCGGTGATATTCCCGGGGCGCTGGTTCGGATCCCCGGCACACCGTCCTCAGCCGCCTATGTGGATGAATCCTATGCCCTGACCCAGAAGGGCAGGGCCGGTTTCGTGCTGGGTGTCGATGTTACAGTGGCAGCCATCGGCGGGTTGATCGGCGCCATTATCCTGATTATGTTGGCTCCTGTGCTGGCCGAGGTGGCTATGCAGTTCACCTCCTTCGAATATTTCTGGCTGGCCTGCATCGGGCTGAGCTGTTCCGTGCTGGTGACCAAAGGATCCCTGCTCAAAGGGCTTATTTCGCTGTTGATCGGGCTTGGCATGACCCAGGTCGGGGTAGACATCACCCTCGGATATCCCCGATTTACTTTTGGTGTTACAGACTTTCTGAACGGTTTTACTTTCATTCCGGCCATGATCGGCATGTTTGGCGTTTCTGAGGTCATGCGCAATGTGTCTTCAGAGGATTGTGCATACGATGCCAGGGGTGTTCAAACCAGCAAAATATTTTCGGGGATATTTAAAACTTTAAGACGTTACAAGCTCAACATTGCCAGGTCCGGCCTGATCGGGACTTTTGTGGGAATATTGCCAGGTGCGGGTGCCGATATCGGGGCCTGGATTGCCTATGCGGTCAGTAAAAAATTCTCGAAAGAGCCTGAAAAATACGGCACAGGACACATAGAAGGAATCGTTGACGCGGGTACGGCCAACAATGCCGGATTGGGCGGGGCATGGGTCCCGGCACTGGTCTTCGGCATACCGGGTGATTCCATTACCGCTATTGTCATCGGGGTGCTGTTTATGAAGGGCCTGCGACCCGGGCCGATGATTTTTCAGCAAACTCCTGAAATTTTGTATGCCGTATATGTTACCTTCATTCTCGCCAATCTGCTTTTGATCCCCTTTGGCGTCATGGCCATTAAAGCCGGCAGCCAGATGCTGCGGGTGCCCCGTAATATGCTCATGCCCGCCATTCTGATGTTTTGCATTGTCGGTTCCTTCGCCATCAACAATACGGTTTTCGATGTCGGCGTGATGCTTGTCTGCGGAATCATGGCGTACTTCATGGAGGCCAATGATATACCGGTTGCGCCGGCTATTTTGGGGATCGTTTTGGGCCGACTGCTGGAAGACAGCTTTATGGTCTCCATGATCAAGAGCGATTGGGATTTGATGGTATTCTTTCAGCGCCCGGTGAGCGCCGTTCTCGGAGTGATAACCGTAATTTTGTGGAGCGGTCCCTTTATTGCGGCTTTTCGGAAATGGCGGCGAGGCACCAAAGATTCTGAAACTTAAACCAAAGATTCTGAAACTTAAACCAAATTGAATAGCTCAGCAAAAATTGTAATATAATTTAAATATATTGTAATTCCATCAATTTCCAAGTCATCGCCTAAATATTCAGCCTGGATGATGGCACCGACATCCGCATTCTCACAGTTAGCGCCAAACGCCCAGACAGTTTTTCATATTCCGGGCCTTCTGTGAAGCTGCCCTTAGATTTGCCATACCCCTTCGGTCGTCTTTCCGCGCAAAATTTTCTGGAATTAATCTTTCCGAGTCTAAAGCTGACAAATTATTTAAGAAATACATATTTGTGCCGATAATTAATATGATCATCTATATTTCAAGGCGAAAGGAATTTTAGGAAAATTGGAATCACTGAAAAACATGAAGCTGAGTCACCTCATCGGCGAGAAGGTAGGATCATCGACGCTGCTGGAAGAAATAGCACGGGGCAGTATGGGCGCTGTTTTTGTGGGTTATCAGACCAGTCTTAAACGACAAATCGCGGTAAAGGTATTACCGAAATCCATCATGACAAGCCAGACAGCCAGAAGCTTCCAGCAAGAGGCAGAATTAGCAGCGATCCTCTCACATCCAAACATCATTCCCGTCTATGAAGTCGGGGATGCAGGAGATTTCCTTTTTCTTGCGATGCAATTGGTAAAAGGGAAACCCCTTTCCTATTATATTAAAAGGTCACACAAAAATGTGCTGCCCTCAAAGCGGACTTTGCCGCTAAAGATAACCTTAAAAATCATTAGGAATCTCCTCATCGAAGGTTATAAAAGCCGGCCCATCATCGTGGATTTCGGTCTGGCCCAAGTGTCCCAAAAACCCGACGAGACTTCGACCATGATCAGTGGGACACCCAAGTACATGGCCCCGGAACAGATACTAAATTCGGAGGTAGACGGCCGGGCGGATATCTATGCCACCGCCACTATGCTGTATGAAATGTTGACTCCGGAGCCTTTATTTTCAGATATCAAGTCGATCCAGGACCTTCTTGCAAGGAAGATAAATCAAAAGAACGGACTGTTTGCCAAAAAGCCTTCTGAGATGAACCCCGGGCTCAATAAAGAAATGGACCGGATCCTTTCCAAAGCGCTTTCCTTCGACCCGGAAACACGATATGCCACCTGCCGTGAATTCCGCGATCAGTTGGAACGATACACGGAACATTATCTCAGAAATTAAGGGGAAGAAAAATGATGAAAGAAAGCGAACTCAATAAGCAACATTTCGCAAATTTCGGACGTACATTCGCGCTCGTCTTTAACAGGAGCTTCATGTACAATGCAAACCATCCTTTCCAAATTGAAGCCATCGATTCGGCTTATCAAAAGCTGGGTCAGCTGCTGCAGACAACCTCCCCTGTTGTCTTCATATTAAATCGCGAGCAATTTTATGTGGATGAAGAGCCTTTGGACTCGCGCCTGAGCGTGTCGAGGATTGTGGCCCATTTCAAGAAAACCGGCATCGAATCTGTATCCTTCTATAAGGGGGCAGAGAAAAAGGACCTCCGCCTTTTCCTCGAAATCGCGACCTCATTGGACAAATACCCCGATGCGGCGGCCATGGGTAAAGCGATGTTTAAGAAGCGAATCAATCGTATCAAGATCAACCACGTTTTTTACAAGAAGGTGAGTGCTGAAGATGAGGTCATATCCCGCGATGTCCTGGACAAAGTGACACCCGAAATGACGGGTGAGCATCAGGACAAGATGAAGCAAATGTTCATGAATTCGGTCTTCAACAGCGTCCTGCAGGAGGAGTTTATCAAAAACCTAAACCTTCAAAATCTTCTGAAGAACCCCGGCGATCTTTCAAAAGAGATGATTGCCGTGGATCTAAAATCAGTCAAAGAAAACGAAAACAAAGGACAGCAATACGAAAACGAAGGACAGCAATACGAAAACAAAGGACAGCAACACGAAAACAAAGGACAGCAACACGAAAACAAAGGACAGCAACACGAAAACAAAGGACAGCAACACGAAAACGAAGGACAGCAATACGAAAACAAAGGACAGCAATACGAAAACAAAGGACAGCAATACGGAAACAAAGGACAGCAACACGAAAACAAAGGACCGCAACACGAAAACAAAGGACCGCAACACGAAAACAAAGGACCGCAACACGAAAACAAAGGACCGCAATACGGAAACGAAGGACCGCAACACGAAAACAAAGGACAGCAAAACGAAAACAAAGGACAGCAAAACGAAAACAAAGGACAGCAAAACGAAAACGAAGGACCGCGCCCGGGGCAGTTCCTGCTTCATCAGCTGGAAGTGTTAGAGCAGGATGTGGAAAGAAACCTGTCAGAAGGAAGAAACGTTGACTTGCCGGAAATAGCAGACGCCCTTTTCGATATGCGACAAAAGCTCACTGAAGGCATTGAAGCCCAAAAGGCGATGGGTGTTGCCTATTCTAATGAAGAAGAAGTTTTTTCTAAAGCCACTGAAATAACAGACAAAGTTCTTATTCGGTTGATTAAAGAAGAATATAAAGGCGGCGAAATCAGCGTCTCTCGTCTGGCACAGATTTTATGTAGGTTAATCCCCGAAACCAATGAGTTAAAACGCCTTCTCCCAATGATCAAATTGGCCCTTCTCGAGGAGGGCATGTCCCAGGCCGATTTTATGAGCCTGATTCAAGAATTGGGCAATGAACTTCAAAGCGATGGATTGGCTGGTATTTTGGCAGAGAGTGCCGAAGAGATCGGCATTGATGGAGGTGATCTTATTGAGCAAGTTAAGGAGAACCCGCTCCAATCTGCTGAAATGATTTACTTGGCATCGGAACTCCGAAAAGGGGGCGGCGATGAAAAGGCTCTGACGGATCTCCTTGTGAACTATGTGGAGCGAGTCGGCTCTCAATTCTCACAGGATCTCTCAGAGAAAAAAGGAGAAGAGGGCGAAAAGCATATCCAACGGGCCTTGGTGGAAGTCAAATCCAACTTGTCCCAACACTTGGGCAATATGGATATTAAAGATGATCTCTTAAACCGTTTGGAAGAAAGAGTTAACCAGAGAATGGATGACGTCTTCGATAAATTGAGATCGGAGTGGATAACATCTCATTCTGGCGCTGCCGAACAGGAATTTCACAAGGAATTGACTGTATTGGAAACTCTGGAACGAGGGGTCAGCGAAGATGAAGACCTCGGGGAAATTTTAAAGATCATCCGAAAAAAGGTGGAATCCGAGGAAATCGATGAAAACGACTTCGACCAAATTTACCCGGAAATGGTGAAACAGGAAAAATTGAGAAAATCCGAAAATGACCAGAAAGGGTTATCGGCAGGGGTCATGCGGGATCAGATGTTGATGACCTTTGTTGATAAGGAGATTGCGAGAGCAAAGCGCTATGAAACGACTCTTTCTGCTCTTGGCTTCACTCTTGTTAAAGCGAAAGCAAAAACTAAGTCAGAACCAGGGCAAATCAGAACTCAGGATGTGATCGATGCGCTGTTGAACCAGTTGGTGGAAATATTCAGAACTCCGGATATTATAGGTGAATTGCGTAAAAATCATTTTATTGTGCTCCTGCCCATGACACACCGGGGACAAGCGAAAGTAGCGCTGGACAGAGCAATGAAAATCTTCCATCTAAAACCCATCGATGTCGATGGGATTGCATTGGAGATCAAGGTCGCGGGTGTGGTAGCCGATATCGATTTTAAAGACGTTGCCAATGCCTCGTCTTTAGCGGACCACCTCTCGGCTCAGCTCACGGACATGGCCACGAGGATTGGTAATCTTCACGCCAATTCGTGACATGATCCACATATCGTTAACGATAAGTTTTTGGCTTCTGCGCCGATAGCAATGAACCGATAAACGAAACCGTGCATTAATTTTAGGAATCAGGCTCATGAAATCTTTGCCGATGAACACAAATGATGCCGCAAGCACGACCCAAACTCAACATATCTCCCAAGTTGATACCGAATTTCTTCCCGAAAAGGACATTCTCACTGATGGTGTTCTGCGGGAAGACTATGAGAAGCTTCGTATCACCTATGAGCTGCAGCGGGATATCGGCGCTGAAATAGAAATCGATTCAGTGCTAAACCGGATTCTGGACCGCACTTTCGAATTTCTTAAATTCGATCAAGGAATCATTCTACTTGTCAACAAAAAGGGGAAACTAAAGGCCCGAGCGTATAGGAATATAACAAAGGGAAAGAAAATTTTTTTATCAACCACTCTTATCAAACATGTAATTAATAAAAAAGAAGGGGTCATCTCATCTGATATTCTGACCGATCAGCGTTTCAATACAGCAGCCTCGATTATATTTAGCGGAATACGTTCTACCATCGTAGCTCCGATTCTTCAGGGGAATGAATTCCTGGGCGTCATCGTTATTGAATCATCGAAAAAAGTCGGTGCCTTCACCGAAAAAGATCTACTTCTCATCATGAATATAGCAAGGCATACGGCGCAGTTCATCAAGAATTCCCTTCTCCATGAAGAATTGCGCATATCCTTCGACAGTGCAATTCGTACATTGTCAGCTACTGTTGACGCGAAGCATACCCTGACAGCGGGTCATTCTGAGAGAGTTGCGGAATTATCCGTGCGCATCGCAAAGGAACTGGGTTTAAATGGATATAGACTCGAAACCCTGAGGTATGCTGCGCTCCTTCACGATATCGGGAAAATCGGAATTTCTGATGAAATCCTGTTAAAGAATGGTCCATTCAATGATTCCGAACGCGAGGAAATGAATAGTCATCCTACAAAGACAAAAGCAATTTTGGAAAAGTTCCATTTCCCCAAAATGTTGAGAAATGTCCCGGCCATTTCAGCCCTTCATCATGAAAGGATTGACGGAACGGGTTATCCAAAAGGATTAACCGATTCCGATTTACCATTGGAAGCCAAAATCCTATCAGTTGCCGATGTATTTGATGCTCTGACCTCCCTGCGTGACTATCCCAAACACGATGAAACAGGAAAATCCCTGGAATGCGATACAATGCCTGTCTCCCAAGCCGTTACTATTCTCGAAAAAGGAACAGGGTCTCAGTTTGATGCCGCAGTTGTTGCCGCATTTAAAAAATGCCTGACACATCCCGACAAACAAGAGCAAAGTAAATGACACCGTAAATATTCGATAGACAATATTCAATTATCCCGACTTGCCCGGGTCATGCGATTGCTTTCCGATCTTTCTCGAGTTTTTCCAGGATGCCCTTCATGATCTTTTCAATCCGTGTCTTCATGTTGCGATATTTGAACCGTTCGGCATCCGACAGGGGTTGTTTCGGCGGCCCCATTTTGAATCCTCGCATTTCCATAGCCAGTTTAAATCCCAGGGGAAAGGGCAGGGCAAACATGGTTCGGAGGATGAGCAGGATAGAGGTCTGCAATTGCTGTGCTTCTTGGTATTGCCCCTTTTTCCAGGCTTGATAGATGTCTACCATGATCTCCGGCAAAATCCCCGATGTCGCCGTCATACAGCCCTTTCCACCGACCATGAGACACGGAAACAGGGTCTCTTCTCTTCCCGTCAGAATGTGAATATCCTCACCGGCAATTTTGATTTTATCCATAAAATGCATGAAATCCACCATGCTGCCGCTGCTGTCCTTCATCCCGACGATGTTCCTGTGCCGGGACAGTCGTTTGACTACGTCGTATGAAAGCGGCTGGGTAAACAGGGGAATGTTATAAATAATGTTGGGTATATTGACGCCATCGGCAATGCTCTCAAAATACTTTTCGATGTTTTCCTGGGACATTTGATAAAAATAGGGCGGCGCCACTACGACCCCATCACATGCGAGATCCTTTGCCTTTTGCGCCAAGCAAATAGACTCCGCAGGGTTGCTGGAACCGACTCCCGGGGTGATTTTGACCCGTCCGTCATTCTGATCGACAATAATTTCCATCATGCGGAATTTTTCTTCCCGGCTCATATGGATAAATTCTCCAACCGAGCTTATGGGGAACAAGCCGTCAACACCGCCTTTGATCTGAAAATCAACGATACGCCTTAATTCGGCCTCATTAATCGACCCATCGTCGTCAAAAGGGGTTAGCATGGCAACATAAACGCCTTCAGGTTTAAACATGATCTTCGTGACCTCCTCAAAATGATAATAGTTATCGGTTATTCGTTAATCGCTGTTGGTGTTTGGCTGCGGCACGTTGTTTTGGAGTCATTGATGGCATATATCCAGCAACCGTGTTCGAGTTAGGGCAATATCGGAAAATGAAATGGCGATTTCATTCTTTTAAACCAATAAGCAATAACAAATATCTCTAAACTTTTAGATCTCAGTTGGAATCTATACCTAACTCTTCTAATTTATCTTTTTCGGGAAAGCCGATCTCATCCCAGCCGCGGACGAGGTAGTATTCTTCTATCAATTGATCCAGTTGGACCACACGATCCCGGCAGGGCCCCTCTTTGAGAGGTTCACTGAAAAAGCGTTTAGGAAGCGTATCCAGGTCCCTGGTGAGGCCTTGCCGGATATTGAAAAGCCTAACCAGGTTGTTGACTCTTTCGCCGATCTTCATGACTTCATCAGAGGAAGCAAAGGCCTCAATTCCGGTGGCGGAGTGAAGAAATGGGGTGATTTGCTTTAGGTTGACCGCAAAGGTTGCGAACAGACACATCCCGCTGCAATTAACCATGCAGAAAAGGTCCTGCTGGGTTTTGACCAGTTCGGCTTTAAATTCCGTGGAAGATAGATCCATGCGGTCCTCGGTTGCCAGCAGCTCGTCGCCGATGGGCCATGATCGCAAATGACAGCCACCCCGATCACTGGTGGCATACGCCAGTGCCATGCCCGATGACCCGCGCGGATCATAAGCGGGCAGTTCAAGTCCCTTGACGTGCATGGCAAAATGCTGCGCCCCCTTGATTTGCTCACCCAAGTTTCTGACGCCTTCCCCCCACAACTTGCCTGCCCCTTTACGCCGGCCGATAAGATGAACAGCATTGATAATGGATTCATCGTTGCCGAACTTCAAGGGAAACCCGATGTCGGACTCTTTCAAGACCCCTTTCTCAAGACACTCCATCAGAAACCCGATGACGTTGCCGGTCGTAATTCCATCAAGTCCGTAGTAATCGCATAAATATTCAGCCTGGATGATGGCACCGACATCCGTATTATCGCAGTTGGCGCCAAAAGCCCAGACATTTTCATATTCCGGGCCTTCCGTGAAGCTGCCCTTATATTTACCTTTTTTTACTTCAGCAATCTTGCTGCAGTAAATAGGGCATCCGAAACAGGCTTTGTTCCTGACATAATATTTTTCGATGGTTTCTTCGTTTACCAGTGATGCGCCCTCGAATTTGCCTTTTTGGAAATTTCGTACCGGGTGAATACCAGTCTCATCCATCAGCGATAAAATTATATTGGTTCCGAATTTTTGTCGTCCACCTCCCGTATCCGGGCTGTTGGCAAGCTCGTTGAAGGCCTCGCGGCAGGTGACCATAAAATGATCCGGGGCATGCAGGGAGATGCTCTTGGTACCTCTGACGGCGATGGCCTTCAAGTTTTTTGATCCCATGACCGCACCGGCGCCGCCCCTGCCCAGCGCCCGGTACTCGGAAATGATTGCGGCAAAAACCACGCCTTTTTCCCCCGCCTCTCCGATGCAGGCGACTCTGAACTCCTTTCCCAGGCTGTCTTTTATTTGCCGATGAGTCGTTATGGTGTCCGTTCCCCAGAGATCCCCGGCCGGTTTCAGTTCCAATTTGTTATCGTCAATGACAAGCATCACCGCTGAGGCGGCTTTGCCTCTGATGATGACCATATCATATCCGGCAAATTTTAGTTCGGGGCCGAAGAAACCACCACAATTTGAATCCAGCCACAAACCGGTGGCAGGGCTTTTGGTGCAGACTTCAAAGCGTCCGCTGGAAGGCGCCAGGGTACCCGTCAGCGGTCCGGTGGCAAATACCAGGATGTTTTCCGGCGAGAGCGGATCGCAGTGAGGCGGTAGCTGGTCATAAAGGATCCGCGCACCGAAGCCTTTGCCCCCCATATAATCTTGTGCAAATCTGCGATCCAGTTCTGTCTCCGCTAGAATGCCGGATGTAAGGTCGACATCCAATATTTTGCCGGTATAACCGTGCCAGGTTTTCATTGGTATTTATTCCTTTGTTCGGATGGCTTTAGTGGGACACCATTGCACGCACTGAAATTGGCCATCACAGGTGTCGCAGATCAGTGGCAGACCCGTCGATGAATCCATATGGATACCGTTTACCGGACAGGCTTCTAGACATACACCGCAGCCGTCACAGCGTTTTTCATCCAGTTGAATCCAGTTTTCCCAGGAGAGGGCATCATGTGGACAAGCCGAGACGCATTCGTGGTTTTGACAAGCCAAGCATACTTTTACAGTCGGCGTTTCAGGCCATTTTGCGTCCACATAAATCCGTGAGCGTTTGGTGGTATTTTCTCCAAAATGAGTCCACGAACAGATGATCATGCAAATTTGACATTCAGTGCAGAGTGCACGATTTAATTTTATCATCTGTGGAGGTCGCTTCGCTCCGTCAATTCAATCTCTATTGGGGTCCAGTTCCCTGGAGCTTGTTGCGATAAAATTTCTTTGCATTAGATGATACCCCGCGACTTGCCGCAAGATGTTCGTTGATGGTTTCTTATAATCAAACCGCCGGAGGCGAACCTCAATTAGTCAATATTCAATCTACAATATTCAATCATTTAGCGGTTCACTCCGGGCTTGGTTCCCGCCAGCAGAGCCTCAACTTCTTCTTTAGTACACCAGTTGAAATCGCCGGGAAAGCTATGTTTCAGGGCTGCAAAAGCAACGCCGTAATCCAAACCCTTCTGCACATCATCCGTTGAGATATAGCCGTATAGGAATCCGGCTGCAAATGAGTCCCCCCGGCCGACTTGATCGACAATATCGATGGAATAGGTTCCCGTTTTAAATGTTTTATTCCTGGTTTGGGCGAGGGCGCTCCAGATGCACCGCCATACCGTATCTCCTTCTCGATAGCTGACAGCCACGACCTCAATTGGATAGCGCTTCAGCAAGATCGCAGCCAAATCCTCGTCAGTTTCTGCCTTTATATTAAAAACCGTGTGGCTATCACCTCTGGTGGTGATCAGAATATCGACATAATCCATCATGGATGACAGGGTTTTGCCGGCTTGCTGCCGGCTCCACAGTTTGGCCCGGTAATTCAAATCCAGGCTCACCTTACAGCCGCATGCTTTAGCCGCTTTTATAGCTTCCATGGATGCTTGGGCCGCCGATTGGCTGACGGCCGGCGTAATCCCGGTTAAATGGAGGCATTTGGTATCCTTGAGGATATTTTGCCAATCTAATTGCCCGGGTTTAATACTGCTGAAAGATGAATTTGCACGGTCGTAAAGAACGGAACTGGATCGGGGGGATGCCCCAAATTCGAGAAAATACAGTCCCGCCCGGCCCTCGTTTTGCCAGATAACCTGCGAGATATCTACGCCGAGTTCACGCGCCTTATTTGCGATCATTCTCCCCAGAGGATTGTCGGGCAGTTTGGATGCCCACGCACAATTCAGGCCCAGGCGGCTGGCTCCGACGGCCACATTTAATTCAGCCCCACCGATGTGCAAATCAAGGGTTGTCGTTTGCTCCAGTCGTTTGAAATCCGGTGGTGACATCCGGACCATGGCTTCTCCAAAGGTAACTATATCGAACATGATGGCCAATTCTCCGATGAATGTGATCTAACCAAACGTTCACGGGCTCAGGTTCAGAGGATGAGACACCATCCCGCTTCCTGCCCATTATTTTTTGTTGATATATTAGACTTATTGAAATATATGACCCTCATCTTTACAGTAAATCGTATGTACTTAGTACCAATTTATTGAAATCACATCATATTTGCACATGATTTATGGTATAGCCAGATTGTATATTTAAGCAATTCTATCGATTTAATTAGAAAAGACAGAGCGAAGCCTCCGGCTCGTAGCGGATTTAGCGCCTACGCCTCGGAGAGCGAAACCATAAATCTTCAATCTTCAATCGTCAATACTCAATTCCGGCTTGTCCGGGTTGGGAACATATAGCAGAAAGGAGCCAAAAATGGAATACTGCTTTTTAGGAAAAACCGGCATCCAGGTCTCAAGCTTGTGTATGGGAACCATGACCTTTGGCCGTGAGGCCGATAAGGA
>CALZJV010000279.1 GCA_945787595.1 uncultured Desulfobacterales bacterium
TTGTAGTAGGTGTTGGCATCATAGTCTTACTTCAATCTAATCCATCTTCTTTCAACCCGTCCGGAAAGCCTTTGCTTGGAAAAGGCGTGCCTGCGCCGAATTTCACCTTTCCAGGCCTTGACGGCAGAATGGTGAGTCTGGCTGACTATAAGGGCAAAGTGGTATTTCTCAATATCTGGGCGACCTGGTGTGCCCCTTGTGTGACAGAGATGCCTTCTATGAAAAAGCTTTATCAAGAGCTGAAAGATGAAGGTTTTGAAATCTTAGCGGTCAGTGTTGATGAATCGGGAGCCGAGGCAGTGAAACCATTTATGGAAAAACACAAACTGGGTTTCCCCGTGCTATTGGACACAAAGGGAGACATAAAAACCCTTTATCAGGCCACCGGTATTCCGGAAAGCTTCATCATAGATAGGGAAGGAATAATTGTAGAAAAAATTATAGGTCCAAGAGACTGGGCAGCCTCCGGTGCAATTCGTTTCTTTCGAAGTTTAATTCAATCAAATTAGATGTAGATTTTGAGCTGCTCACAATGCCGCTTGCTGCATGGCACACAGCATTGCTCACTTCAGGAAAATAGTATTGATGACAATTGAAAATAAAACATCCGATTCTGACTGGACGATAATTTTTTTATGCTGGATTGTTGCCAGTGTCTCAACACTCGGGAGCTTTTTTTTCAGCGAAATAATGGAGTTGGCTCCCTGTGCTTTGTGCTGGTATCAGAGAGTTTTCATGTTCCCTCTGGTTATAATTTTATTAGTCGGACTCTTTCCTTTTGATAAAAGCATTATCAAGTATGCCCTTCCGTTGGCTTTGGCTGGATGGGGAGTCGCGTTTTATCATTACCTCCTGTATTCCGGATTCATTCCTGAAAGCATTCAACCCTGCAGTCAGGGCGTTTCATGCTCAGAAACCTACCTGGACCTGTTTGGTTTTTTGACCATTCCGATGCTGTCATTGATATCATTTTCAATTATATTAGGATTATTACTTATATTAAAGAGGAGACTATCTAAATGAAGAAGCAACATATAGTCTTATTTTCGAGTGCTATTCTCATTTTTTTATTTGTGCTGGGAATTTATTTATATAAAAGCTATCAAACCAAGAAACTCGGCTTTATGGCCCGGGAAAATGCTTCAGTCTTTGTCAGAGACTATTCACAAACCCTCGGCAGTGATGATGCCAAAGTATATCTTATAAAATTTTCAGATCCGGCCTGTGAAACCTGCAGTGCTTTTCACCCCTTCGTAAAGCAATTGATGGCAGCTAATCCGGGAAAAATAAAACTGGTTATCAGATATGCACCTTTTCATGATGGGGCGGATTATTTTGTCAAAATTCTTTGTATAAAACCCAACGCTACTGGGCAAGTCACCACAATCCAAAGCCTCAGTTAATATGGAGATTTCTTCCAAGAGTGGGGCTCGATCTGAAAAAAATTAGAAAGGATATGAATAATCCAGAAATAGTAGGAATTATTAACCTGGATCTTGCTGATGCCAAAACTCTGAATGTCAGGAAAACGCCTGGATTTTTTGTAAATGGGAAGCCACTTTCAAGCTTTGGCTATAAGCAATTAAAAGAATTGGTTGATTCCGAAATAAGCAAATATTATTAATTGTGGAGAAGGAAGTATCACTACTTAATATGCGTGCAGCGCGGCTTTCATAATTTTTCTCCCTCTGTGTGCTGCCGCTTACGAATAAAAATGCAGCCAGCTTTCAGTCACGCCGCCTAAAGATGACTGGAAGGGGGTTTGGGGGTGATGACGGAAAAATAACCAAAGCGGATGGTATTTTTGCCGGCCATTACCGCTTGACAACCCGCAGGCCCTTTTTTATATTTCCCCGATTCATGTTACCAAACTTTATCTTTACCAGATGTGAATATCCCATAGAATCTTGCGACAAGGAGGTTATATGCAACGAATCGGCTTTATCGGTATCGGACTGATGGGACAGCATATGGCCCGGCATCTTCTGGAGGCCGGACACCCGTTAACTATTTGGAACCGCAGCGCTGAAAAAGCCCGGGATTTGCTGTCGGCCGGAGCGGCATGGGCCGACGATCCCAAAGCAGTGGCCCTTTCCGTTGATGTGGTCATTACCATGGTAACCGATTCGGCTGCGTCCGAAGAAGTCATCTGCGGCACCGCTGGCGTAATGGAAGGCGCTCATCAAGGCCTGATACTGATAGACATGGGAAGCATCGCACCGGAAATGTCGCGGTCAATCGCCGCCCGCGCCCGTGCCAGAGGGGTTGCCATGCTGGACGCACCGGTCACCGGCAACCCAAAAGTGGCTGCTGCCGGCAAGTTGGGGATCATGGTCGGCGGCCCAAAGACTATATTCGAGACCTGCCTGCCGATCTTTGAAATATTGGCAGCCAAAATTGTCTATGTCGGTGAAAAGAACGGTGCAGGCACCACCCTGAAACTGATCAACAACCTGATTTTGGGAGTTGCCATTGAGGCGGTTTCCGAAGCCATGGTGCTGGCCGCCAAGGCCGGTATCGATCCGCAGAAGGTGATCGACATCACCTCCGTGGGCGGCGCCCGAACCGGAGCCATGGAAACCCGCGGCCCCCGGATGGTACGCCGGGATTTTTCGCCCGGTTTTTCGACCAACAACATGTACAAGGATTTGACCAGCGTCATGATGTTGGCCGACGAATGCGGCGCAACCCTGCCGGCGACCAGCATGTCGTGGGACATACTGCGGGCAGCCAAAACCCAGGGAAAAGGCGACCTGGATTCCTGCTGTGTCATGACGGTGCTGGAAGCCCTGGCCCAGACAGAGGTCAAATCAGAAGTTTAGTCATATAATTGATCGGAAACGGAACAATGAGCGTTAGGATGTTTATACATTTGCCGTTGTCGGAGTTTTGCGGTAAGCCAGAAAAGCGGGCACCCATCCGACTGCCATGATTCCCAGGGCGATCAGATGGGTCCATTTCGGCACAGGCAGCAGCAGAATCAGCGCGACGGCGGCGAAGAGGATGCGGCGCGACAAACTGATTTTGGGATTGATAAAATCCGCGCCCTGCAGCGCCATAGCCAACGCCAGAAACCCGATCAGAAGTATGATAAAGGTATAAATCACTTCAAAGGCGGACCCGCCCATTAGCAGCGGGGGAATGTATACAAAACCGAAGGGCAGAAAAATAAGCGCAAAGCCGAATTTCAATGCGGCAAAGCCGGTCTTCATGGGATCGGCCTTGGCCAGAGCGGCGGCCGCAAAAGCCGAAACACAGACCGGCGGTGTGATATTCGACAGGCAGGCCGCGTAAAATACCACCAGATGAGCGGCGATCGGTGGAACGTCGAATCGAATCAGCGCCGGTGCTGCCACCACCGACAGAATAATATAAGAACCCGTGGTGCTGCTGCCCATTCCGATGATGATCGAAATGATCGTGACCATGATCACGCACAGCAGCAGACTGCCGCCGGAAGCCTCGACCAGGATGGCGGAAAATTTCAGCCCTAATCCGGACAGCACGATCCCGCCGATAATGACGCCCAGGGCGCCGATTGCGGAACCGGCCGAATTATTGGCCGTAGCACCGGCCCGAAGGGCCAATAGAATGTCTCCGCTTTTCATCCGGGTGACCTTGCGGCGCCAGGAGAGACAAAGGGCTGAAACCGTTCCCCAGAATGCACCGACTTCCGGTGAAAAGCCGTAAAACAACAATCCCAGGACAATGAGAACCGGCAGAAAAAAGTGCCACCCTTCCTTGAGCACCGTTTTGGCTTGCGGAATCTCTTTGGCTGGAAGCCCTTTCAATCCCGAACGCAGCGCTTCCAGGTCCACCATGTACAAGACAAAAATAAAATAGATCAGGGCCGGAATGACATTCATCAGGGCAATTTTCAGGTAATCCATTTCGATCAGCGTGGCCAGAATAAAAACACCGGCCCCCATGATCGGCGGCATGAACTGTCCGCCGGTGGAAGCAATGGCTTCGACCGCCCCGGCCACCTTGGGCCGGAATCCAATCCGTTTCATCATCGGTATGGTAAACGAGCCGGTGGCGACGACATTGGCCACCGAAGACCCGGATATGGACCCGAACAGCGCCGAAGTGACGGTGGCAATTTTGGCCGGACCGCCGCGCCATTTACCGGTCAGGGCTTTGGCCAGTTCCATGAAAAACTGCCCGGCGCCGCTTCTTTCCAGAAATGCGCCAAAAATCATGAACGGAAACACGAAGGTTGCAAAGGTGGCGGTGATAACACCGAACATCGCTTCCTGCGTACTAAAGGTGAATTCAATGATGCGAGCCGGCGGCATGCCGGCATGGCTCAATTTGCCCGGCAAATATGGCCCGTAATAGATCTGCGCCAGAAAGATAACGGCCAAAACCATCATGATCGGCCCCAGGGCCCGGCGGGCGGTTTCCAGAATCATGATGATCGCGATCGCCCCCATGGTCAAATCCCAGAAACTGGGATCCGTAACCCGGAATATGGCATAGTCCATGTATTGATCGATCCAATAGCCGATGGAAACGGAAACCAGTATCACGCAAACGATATCATATACGCTCGGACGATTCTTGGGCGCCCAGCGGGAGGCTGGAAACAGCAGGTAAACGAGGACAGAAGTAAACAAAAGATAGAACCCTCGATTGGTTTCGGTCGAAACAACTCCGAAGCCGGAGGTATACATATACCAAACAGCCATAAAAATTGCCGCAGCTGAATAGAAGACGGCCCAAAACCCTTTGAGGGTCCGATTTCTCCCCTTAATCTCCGTTAACCAGTCCCACCCGACCATACCTGTGTCTCCCAAAAAAAGTTAATTTTGGAAAAAATAATTCTTTGGTTAAAATTGATAAAATCGACACTGCCGCTGATGGCGCTGCGGCAGTGTCGTGATCTTTGGCAAGATTTTGCAATTATTGCCAAAGGCCTTTTTCTTTATAATACTTTTCAGCACCCGGATGAACCGGAGACCCGAGATCCCGATATCGCTTGGTATCCGGGGCCATTTGTTTCCAGCCCTTGTGCGCATCGCTCAGCTCTTTTTTTATATTCGGCTGGAACACCAGATTACAAATATCGTAAATCGCTTTTTCCGGAACCCGCTCATGGGCGACCCAGTAAACGGTCAGATAAGGCATCTGGGTTGCCGGAACATTTTTATAAACGCCTTCTTTCATGATAGCGGAGTAATAAAAGGGATAGGCTTTCACAATTTTAGCCATTTCTTCATCCGTAAACGGAATGACATAGGCCCCTTTCGTTTCCGCCAGCTTTGCCACGGCGCCGGCCGGTGCTGAAGATTGGAAAAACGCATCGATCTGCCTGTTTTCCACCGCACGTCCGGCGTCGGCAAACGACATCATGCGAGGCTTGATCTTGTCGAACAGCCCCAACGCCTTGAGTACGTTTGAGCTGTTGAAGACGGTCCCGGACCCCGGAGGACCCAATGCGACGGTCTTGCCGATGAGATCGTTCATGCTTTTAATTTTTGAATCCGGCAACGTCACGGCATAAGAAGCGCCTTCATAGGCCTTGGCAACACCCCGCAGCATGGTCCCTTTCGGATCTTTTGCGAAAGGTCCCTGATTGTGCAGCGCCATATAGACATGGGGACCGTAAACAATACCCATATCCAGCTCCCCTTTCAGCAGACGCTTGCAGTTCTCGGTGGACCCCCCGGTGGTTACCTGGGTAATGTTGTATTCGGGAAGTTCGCGGGTGATAATATTTCCTGCCGCGCCAACCAGATAATACATCATGCCGCCGGGTGATGATCCGCCAAACGAAATGTTCATCTTCGTCTGGGAAGCAGACGGACCGGCCAAGACAAAAGCCAATGTCAAAATAACGCCAAGCATCAATCCGGTGGGTTTTTTCTTATTACTGAATAACGATTTCATGTGAACAGCCTCCTTTTTTTAAGGGTTTACGGTTTACTCTGTTCCTTCCGATTGGTAAAAACGCTCGTATCGCTATCTGCGGAAAAGATCCGCAGTTTTTCGCATCATACCTACCCGCCACATCCCAACGGAGAGCATGTTTGGACACAGGATAACTCTGTTTGAACGATTACAGCAAATTTATTCTTTTTCTGAGTCATTCTATTCTCCTCTTTTAATGACAATTCTGATCGCAAACGACACCCAAAAAACTGGCGATCCCTGGCAGCTTTTTCATCGGGAAAGGGTCCGATGACCGTTATTCTCGAGACACCAGGGCGTTGCACGTTAAAATGCCCTTTCGTAGATTTCCTTGATATCTTCCACCGAAAGGACCCGCGGTGACCGGCCCAGCAGGCGCTGTTCTTTGTGCGCTTCTTCCGCCCAGTACTGGAGGTTTGATTTATCCTTAACGCCTAAATCGCTCAAAGATCCCGGCAGCCTCACGCTTTTTATCAGATGTCGAATGGCTTCAGGCGCCAGCGTGGCAGCCTCCCTCGGTGAAAGCCCTTCCACCGCCTCACCCATGGCTGCGGCCAGAAGGATCAGTTTGTCCTGTTTGGCAACAGCAACATATTCAAAACAGGTGGCCAGCAACGCGGTGAGGCTCACTCCGTGGGAGCAATGAAATTCTCCGCCGATGGGATAGGCCAGGGCGTGCACCAGGCTGGTTCCGGAGTTGTTTAACACCATGCCGGACATCATGCTGCCTAAAGACATATAATACCGGGCTTCCAGATCCTGGCCGTCAGCAAAGGCCGGCCCCAGCCAGCGGGTAATGATCTGTACGGCCTCCAGTGCAATGACCTCGGTTAGGGCATTGGCGTTTTTGGAAATAAACGGCTCGGCCGCATGGATAAACGCATCAATGCCGGAACTGGCGGTCACATGGGGCGGACAGGAAACCGTCAGCATCGGATCGATAATGGCAACATCCGGTAACAAAGTGA
Organism: uncultured Desulfobacterales bacterium; assembly: GCA_945787595.1. Next base: position 6,882 of record CALZJV010000279.1, read on the forward strand.
TGGATGCCACCGCTTTTTTAACGTTGCTCTCCCGATCGAGAAAAATCGCATGCTTGGTAATTTCGGCGCCGGTACCGGCCGTGGTGGGTATCATTATGGTGGGTTTGCCGCGTTCGGGAACTTTTTCCTTGCCGAAATAATCTTTTGTTTTGCCCGGATTGACAACCAGAGCGGAAGCCATTTTGGCGACATCCATAATACTTCCGCCCCCCAGACCGACGATCACGTCAAAATTCCCCTTCTTGGCGATTTCTGCGGTTTCCTCAACCACCTCAGTGGCAGGCTCCGGGGTATCGCGTTCCTGAATGTTCACTTCAACCGTCAGATCCTCGGCCTTTAAAAAATCCAGCGCTTTATCCAGAATTCCCGCCTTCTGAACCGTGGGACCCGATACGATCAGCACTTTCCCCGCACCCAATTTTTTAGCCTCTTTGCCAAGCTGGTTGATCATATCCATACCGAAAAAAGTTGCCGGCGTTCTATATTGAATCGTTTCAAACATGGTCTTGATCTCCTTTTTACAAATACTCCTGCCAAATGTGGTAATGATATTTTTTTAACAAAATGATTTTCAAAGACCTTATTATAGTTTGTAGTAGCATACTTTTAATAATTTGTTCCGCATTTCTTCATTTTCTTATAATTTTTTTCTGAATTCATTCAGAACGAATAATCTTTAGAGAAGATAATTTTGATATGGCCGCAAAAAGTCGCAAAAAGCATAAAAATCAACATAACAATGTATTCCACTACCTTTTCATTTAGAACAATACCATTCTTTGTTGGCATGTCATTTTTTTGTTATCCGCCAATGCATCCACAAAAGCCTTACGGTCTTTGTCTCTTAGAAATATATCCTCTCGACGGTTACCTCGGTTCATCACGTGATAATACGCACCAGAATATTCTATTCTCAGTGGTCTCGCCATAGGGCTTTACCAAGATTTGCCCCCTTTTTCCGTATAATTTTATTCAAATATTCCTTGCGCAATGAATTCTTTCTCCTAGAACAAATAAGAGGCTTAAGTCGCTTGTTGGGTGCGGACTAAAATGGTATTTCGCAATTTAGACACTGTGCGCTCAAAGCCTGAAAACGCCTTTTTGGATTCTTCTCCCCAGCTATTTTCATGCTGGACTGCGGCTTTGAGAGTCCTGACCTTATCTTGACAATTTTTCAGAAAAGGTTTGGCATCAGCTGTTTTCACAAAAATTGTCTGTTTCGCTTCCTCAAGGTCTTTAATCAACAGTAACAGTTCTTTGCGGTCATCCTCTTCAGCTTTATCCAGAATAACCTTGGCATCAGTTAAGATTTCTTCTAGTTGGGCTATACTCATTAATACCTCCTGCTCCGTAAGATACTCGATAAGCGGATAATTTGCCTATTCGCACATCTTTGAGTGTTTTAACTGGTTAACACCTGATAGTCCTCTTCAGCGGATACGCCGAGTCCAAGTTCAATTGCTCTCTTAATAAGCGGCATCTCCCAAACCGGCATCTTAATCAGGTTGTCGCGCGGATAGGATTGGAGAATTTTAACTCCTTCAACGTCGATCGCTATTCGGTCGCCTGAAGCCATGATGACACTGGGTTCGACGACTTCACCCTCGGCAGGCCCATCGGTTACAAACGATTTTCGCCCATCCATAATGATCAAATCAGGGCCCAGGGGCAAAGAAAGCTCGATCATTTTCATGTCCATGGGCTCGTCGGTCTTCCCCAGTCTGTAATCGGCGTGCATATGCTGCATGTCGACAGGGTGGGTCACACCAACAATGAGCTTCAAGCTCATCGTAAAACGGGCCAGGAAATGATGTTTCATACAAGGTAAGAAAACAATTTTATCAAACCCCTTTAAAGACTTATGATATCCGGCTTTTGTCCACCACTTGGCCTCTGACCCTAATTTGACATCCATCCAGGGACCGGAATCGAAATCAATGACCGGCAAATCTATCTCTTCGGCGAACTTGAAAACACCCATCTCATCTAACACATGGGCGGTAGGCATCCACGGCCAGCCCGCACGTTCCCCTAATGTTAAATTGGTGATACCATCTTCCCGCAGCAATTCAACCACCGCGCCTAGAAATCCGAGATCACTGGATGCCGGAAAAGGATCATCGCTGTTAAAATTGGCTTTAAGCAACACCCGATCTTCGGGATTCAATGCCTGGCGCACACCGCCGATCATGTCAACCGCCTGTTTGATCGCTTGCTTTAATTGGCGATCGCTGGTGGAAA
>CALZJV010000280.1 GCA_945787595.1 uncultured Desulfobacterales bacterium
GTCCCTTCGCCGCAAACAACGAATGCTTCTCTGGTTCCCAGCCTTTTAAGGACAAGGGCGAGCTTGTCTGTCAGACTCTGTTCATAGACCCCTAAAACCTGGGCGGAAGCACTCGCCGGGTTCGTTACCGGGCCCAGAAGATTAAAGATGCTGCGAATCCCGATCTCTCTTCGCGGTCCGGCTGCGTATTTCATGGCCCCGTGAAAAAGGGGCGCATAAAGAAATCCGATGCCGATTTCCTTGATGCATGTCTCAACATCGGTAGAGGTGAGATCCAGCTTTACTCCCAGGTTTTCGAGAACATCTGCGCTGCCGCAAAGGCTGGAGACGGCCCGATTGCCGTGTTTGGCTACCTTTATGCCGGCCCCGGCAGCAACAAACGCAGTCGTGGTGGAAACATTAAACGTCCGGGTACCGTCGCCACCCGTGCCCACAATATCGAGGATGGTCTCATTCTCTATATTGATCTCATCCCGATCAAGGTTCACCATATTGTTATTAACGCATATCTTTATCGCCTTGGCCCGCATTACCCTGGCAGCACCCGTAATCTCATCCACAGTCTCTCCTTTAAATCTCAAGGCCGTGATGAACGCCCCGATCTGAGCCGGTGTGGCTATCCCGGTCATGATCTCATCCATGGCCTTCTCCATCTCGGTCTCTGTCAGATCCTCTCCTCTGACGACTTTTGAAATAGATTCCTTAATCATGATTTGTTCCTCCTTAGGTAAGAAAATTTTGTAAAAGATTTGTCCCTGAATTTGTCAAAATAGATTCCGGGTGAAACTGAACGCCCTCAACCCGGTGTTGGTGATGCCTTAAGCCCATTATCTCTCCATCTTCCGTCCAGGCACTTATCTCAAGAAAATCAGGCAATGAATCCTTTTGCACGATGAGTGAATGGTAGCGCACCGCTTCAAAGGGATTGGACAGATCCTGATAGATGCTTTGGCCGTCGTGAAAGACCATGGAGGTCTTGCCGTGCATTATTCGATCGGCCCTGATGACCTTTGCCCCATAAGCCGCTGCAATGGCCTGGTGCCCAAGGCATACGCCAAGAACCGGAATCTTTGGCCCGAGATTATGGATCGCCTCAATTGAGATCCCCGAGTCGGCAGGTGTCCCCGGCCCGGGAGAGACCATCAGGGCCGAAGGATTTAACGCTTCAATGCCCTGGATATCGATCCGGTCGTTTCGGAAGACCTTTACCTCCTGATCCATCTGTTCCAGCATTTGGACCAGGTTGTAGGTAAAGGAATCATAATTATCAATTAACAGTATCATTTTCTTTGACCCTTTCGATGGCTTTAAACATTGCCCCCGCTTTTCTTAATGTCTCTTCATACTCATTTTCAGGTGATGAGTCGTATACAATGCCTGCCCCCACCTGAATGGAGAGCCGATCTTTCAGGATGGTAATCGTGCGGATGGTAATGCAAAAATCCATGTTGCCGTTGAAGCCAAAATAGCCTACAGCGCCGGCGTAGGGCCCCCGCGGGGAGGACTCCAGTTCACTGATAATCTCCATGGCGCGGATCTTGGGTGCACCGCTGACGGTACCGGCCGGAAATGCCGACATAAACAGGTCAAAACAATCCGTCTTTGGTTTCAGGAATCCTTCAACCCTGGAGACAATGTGCATCACATGGGAATAGCGCTCTATTTCCATGAGCCTCGGCACGGTTACCGAACCGGGAGCAGCCACCTTACCGACATCGTTTCTTCCCAGGTCCACCAGCATGATATGTTCGGCACGCTCTTTGGGATCAGCCAAAAGATCTTTTTCGAATGCCCTGTCCTCCTCGGGTGTCGCACCCCTGGGTCTGGTACCGGCAATTGGGCGAAGTTCGATCTTGCCATCCGTAAGTCGCACCAGAATTTCCGGGGAAGCGCCGATCAGCTTTATGTCCCCGAAGTTCAGATAAAACATATAGGGCGATGGATTAACGCTTCTCAGGTTTCGATAGAGGGAAAAGTCTTCGCCCGATATCTCGCCTGAAAATCTTTGGGATAGGACTACCTGAATTACATCTCCGGCAATGATATAATTTTTTGCCTTTCGCACGGCGTCCTCAAAATCCTCCCTTAGAAAATTAGGTTTAAGGTCTGATAACCGCAAGGGCTCATCTTTTAAAGATGAGGGAAGGCGGCTCTGCAGTTGCTCAATCGTCTGCGTTACTTCCCGGCATGCCCGGCGGTATGTCTGTTCCAAATCGGCTTGACTCTCAAGATGGGCAAAGGCAACGACCTTTACCATATGGGTGAAGTGATCGAAGATAATCAAACGACGGCAAGCGGTGAAGACGGCCTGCGGAAGATTATGATCCACGGGTGCAATTCCGGGAAGATGCTCCCATTTTCTTACCAGGTCATAATTGCAATATCCCACCAGCCCTCCCTGAAAAGGCGGAAGGTCTTTTACGGTTACCGGTTTGAATTTAGCGCTCAAATCTCTTAAAATATCCAAAGGATTTCCGACCTCCTTTAGTATTTCCTTTGCGTCTTCTTGCCATATTTCCACTTGACCGTCTCGTGAAACGACGCTCAGGTAGGGTTTGCAGCCGATAAAACTGTAGCGCCCCCACCTTTTCCCGCCGTCAGCACTCTCAAGCAAATAGGAATAAGAACCGTCTCTCAGCTTCAGATAGGCTGAGACCGGCGTTTCCGTATCGGCTAAAAATTCATGATAAACAGGGATCAAATTCCCCTGTTGCGCCATCTGCTTAAATTCTGAAAATGATGGTTTAATTTTCAAATTTCACCTCTAAATAAAAAAACCGCGGAATCTTTGGTCCCACGGCCAATATTAAAAAACCGTGGGACCTTTCGGAGGTGCCCACGGTTTATGATTTATCGTTTATACGGGTTTGTCTTATCTTGGCAGGCTCGCCTCCGGATGAGAGTTGAGCCACCACCAGTTACCCAGCGAATTCTTCATAGTTTTTCGACGTTTGTAATTCATAGGAGTTAACTTAAAGACTGTGAATGGAAATGTCAAGAGAAAAAATGATTACTTTTCAATTGTAATCAGTTGGACTCCCTTAACATGGTGCCGAAGATCGGATTTGTCAGATAGTAAATTATAATAATAAATTACCGAATCGAATGTGAGTTTATGTAAGTTTAAACGAGTTTTTGTACGTTACTGGCTGCATAATCGCATATTTTCACCGGAAGCAGTAATTCAGGAAATCTCTCAAATTTCATGTGCTGATGATGGGTGACTTATTTATCCGACACTGTGAATGTTAACGAGATTCGAGAAGAACAGCAATACGGCGGTCTTCGGGTAACATTGACAGCCATGCTTGGATCGGCCAAGATTCATTCCATCATTACCCGCAATCGTGAATTTTTTATTTATTGACAATTATTTTAGATGTCATTACGATCAAAAAAATTTCCCGCCGTATTTTTTGATTGCTGCTCCAAGCTTAATGGCAGCACGCGATCCGGCCATGGAATCAACGCAATGCGTCTACCCGCAACAGATAACCCAATAAATAGGAGAGGAGGATGGAAATGAAAGCAAAATGCCTTATGCACATCAAAAGTTTCATGGTACTGTTCTGTGTGGCAGCAATTGTTATGACCCTGGCGCCTGCTATGGTAAATGCCGAATACCCAGAAAAACCTGTCACATACATCATTTCCTTTAATCCGGGCGGCGAGTCGGATGTCACAGCCCGTCTGCAGGAAAGCCACCTGGAAAAATTTCTCGGCCAGTCGGTCAACGTAACCCACAAACCCGGCGGCGGCGGCGCAGTGGCCTGGAGTGATTTCCAGCGCACGGCCAAGCCGGACGGTTACACGGTAATCGGTGTGAATATTCCCCATATTATTGGCCAGCCGATGCTGCGCAAGGATGCCGGGTATGAAACCGACGGGTTTGATTTGATCATGTGGTTTCACTTCACCCCCAACGCCCTGATCGTGAAGAAAGACAGCCCTTACCAGAAACTGGAAGATTTCATCAAATATGCCAAGGAAAACCCAAAGGCCGCGACTGTCGGAGGGAGCGGCAGCTTTAGCGCCAACCACCTGGAGACCCTGCGTCTCGAGAAAGCGGCAGGGGTCGAGGTTACCTATGTGCCCCACACCGGAACCGGACCGGTGGTCCCGGCGCTGTTGGGCGGCCACATCACCGCAGCCATGGGTTACTCCATGCTGGGAGTGCAATACAAGGATCAGGTTCGGGTGCTGGCGGTAGCTTCCGATGAGCGTGTCGAAACCCTGCCCGATGCGCCGACCTTCAAAGAGCTCGGTTACGATATCGTTGGCGGGGCTTTCCGTGGAGTGGCCGCGCCCAAAGGTACGGATCCTCAAATTATATCCAAGCTCGCCGAGGCCTTCAGCGAAACCAACAAGATCATCGCTGAAAAACAGCGCCAGCTGGGTTTTGTCATGACCTATGCCACCGGAGAAGATGCTTACACCCTGGTGGGCCGTATGAAAAAGAACTACGAGGGTATCTTGCAGGAAATTGCCGCCCAGAAGAAAAAAAAGTAAGGCGCTGTTCAACAGCGGCGGCGGCAAATTTTGACGGGCCGGACCCCGGGGCCGACGGACCGGCTCGTCGATGCTTTTTCACTGCGAGGTTGTCATGGAGAAGTTAGTTTTGGCTCTGGGGGAGTTGGCCGATCCCGTCGTCATTTTAATCGTTTTTTCAGGCGTTTCCGCCGGACTGTTTGTGGGTGCCATGCCGGGTCTAACCGCTACCATGGCGCTTGCCGTGTTGCTGCCCTTTACCTTCACCCTGCCGCCGCTGCTTGGTCTGGTCGCTCTGGGGGCGGTCTACATGGGGGCGATCTATGGTGGTTCCTTTGCTGCCATTTTGGTCAATACCCCCGGGACCCCGTCTTCGATTGCCACAGCTTTCGAGGGCTATCCGCTGTCCAAGCAAGGCCGGGCGCTGGAAGCCATCAGTGTGGCCACCATCGCTTCAGCAATCGGCGGCATTGCCGGTGTGCTTTTCCTGCTGTTTCTGTCGCCCCCCTTGGCCCGGCTCTCGCTGCGCTTCGGTCCTTCCGAGTACTTCTGGGTGGCAATTCTGGGTTTGACGCTGATCGCCAGCCTTTCCGAGGGTTCTCTGCTCAAAGGACTTCTGGGCGGGACCATCGGCATGATGCTCGGCACCATGGGGGTGGCACCCATCGGTGGCGAAACGCGTTTCACCTTCGGCATGCCGGTGATGCAGGGCGGTGTGGAAATGATTGTCGCCCTGATCGGGCTGTTTGTATTGCCGGAGCTTTACAACATGGCCGCCCAGGGTCGCACCTCACTAGGAGAAGTCACCGTCTCGTCCAGGGAAAAGGCCTCGTTTTGGCGGGTCGTCAAAAGGGTGCTGTCCAAGCCCGGCAATCTCATCCGATCCTGCATCATCGGTGAAATTGTGGCCATCATTCCCGGCGCCGGCGGCAATATCGCCAACCTGGTCGCTTACAACGAGGCCAAAAGGGCGTCCAGACATCCGGAGCGGTTTGGCAGCGGGGTCATCGAGGGACTGGTAGCCTCTGAATCCAGCAACAATGTTACCGTGGCCGGCAGCATGGTGCCATTGCTCACTCTTGGAATTCCCGGGGCACCGCCCGATGCGGTAATTCTCGGGGTCCTGTTGCTGCATGGTCTGCGGCCGGGCATAGAGCTTTTCACCACCAGCGGTGTGCTGACCTATGCATTCATTCTTTCGATGGGACTTGCTGCGCTGGCGATGGTACCGGTCGGATTGATTGGCGGACGGCTCATATACCGCATCATTTTTAGGACCCCTTACTATTTTTTAGTGCCGACCATCGGACTGGCCACCATCCTGGGTACCTTTGCGCTGCGAAACAGTTTTTCCGACGTGATCATCATGCTGATTCTCGGGACCGCCGGTTATCTGTTGAAGCAAATCGGTATAAACCCGCCGCCGATCGTGCTGGGGCTAATTCTGGGAAGCATTGCCGAGGTGGGTTTTGTTCAATCCATGCTGGGCGGGGCTACATACAGGTTCCCTGTCCTGCGGCTGTTCGAGAACCCATTGTCGTGGATTCTGATCGGGATGGTCGTTTTTTCGGCGGCCTGGCCGTACCTGGCCGCCCTTTATCGCCGTCTGCGATCGCCGGGGGTGACCAAGGAGGAGGACCAATGATCAAAAATGCCAACTCCGACCTCTGGGCCGGCTGCATCGGACTTGCACTCAGCGTCGCCTTCTGGTTTTCCATCGATGAAGAGATCATGCACCTGAGTATTATGTTTCCCAAGGCCATGATCGCCATCATGGCGCTGATCTCTATCCTGCTGCTGATCAAAGGGATTTTAAAGGCCGAGCGCCAGGATCTTTTCAATGTCGGGAGCAACAGACGCGTTATCATAACCGCACTTATATTTTTCGTCTGGGGGGTTGCCATTAGCTACCTGGGCTTTTTCGTATCCAGCGTTTTGGCAATTTTGGTCCAGGCGTGGTACCTGGCCCTGGCGCGGCGCAAAGTGACACTGCCCACGCTGGCTTTGTGGCTGGTTGTTGCGGCCGGTGAGGTGACTTTTTTCTATCTTATTTTCACCCGTCTGCTGCATGTTCCCCTGCCGGAGGGCATTCTCATCTAACCTCGAACTATGCCGGATCCGCTAATCTGCCGGCCTGAATTAAACCGTCCGGTCTTAACGCTATACCCATGAAAGGAGACTCGAGATGCGCATCGTTGCAATCAAGGAAGAAACCGTTTCCATTGCTTCACAGATAAAAAATGCGTACATCGACTTCAGCCATATGACAGTTTCAGCACTGGCGCTGGTTACCGATACGATCCGCAACGGCAAACCGGTGGTCGGCTATGGCTTTAACTCCAATGGTCGCTACGCGCAGGGGGGATTGCTGCGTGAGCGTTTTATTCCACGTCTGATGGCCGCCGATTGCAACGCTCTGCTGGACAAAACCGGAGAGAACCTGGATCCTTTTGTGATCTGGCGGACTTTAATGACCAATGAAAAACCCGGCGGCCACGGCGAGCGATCGGTGGCCGTCGGTGTGATTGACATGGCGGTCTGGGATGCGGTCGCCAAGATTGCTGGAAAACCCCTCTATCGACTGCTGGCCGAACGCTTCGGCAGCGGACAGCCGCATGAAAAAGTATTTGTATATGCAGCCGGTGGTTACTATTACCCGGGTAAGGGGTTGGCGGAATTGCAACGAGAAATGCAGCGTTATCTGGAGGCCGGGTACACGGTGGTGAAAATGAAAATCGGGGCCGTATCCCTGGCCGAAGACATGCGGCGAATCGAGGCGGTGCTCAACCTGCTCGAGCAGCACGGCGTGCAAGGACCGACCGGCAGCCACCTGGCTGTCGACGCCAATGGTCGCTTTGATCTTGAAACCGCCCTGACATATGCCAGGGAGCTGGAACCGCTGGGGCTTTTCTGGTATGAAGAAGCCGGTGATCCTCTGGATTACCGGCTTCAGGGCGAACTGGCCTGCTGCTATCGTGAACCTCTGGCTACGGGCGAAAATCTCTTTTCGCACCAGGACACCGCCAATCTGCTGCGCTACGGAGGGTTGCGGCCCGCTCAGGACTACCTTCAGATGGACCCTGTGCTCTCTTACGGCCTGACTGAATATTTGCGGATACTAGATGAATTGAAGGCTCACGGATGGTCGCCCCGGCGATGTGTTCCCCACGGCGGGCATCAGTTTGCGCTGCAAATTGCTGCCGGATTGGGATTGGGGGGCAACGAATCCTACCCCGGTGTATTCGCCCCCTTCGGGGGATTTGCCGACAACACCCCGATCCGCGAGGGCTTTGTTCGGCCGACGGAAATCCCCGGCATTGGATTCGAAGAAAAAGCCGATTTGATCAACCTTTTTCAAAAACTTTTTGGAAATGTCTGAAT
>CALZJV010000281.1 GCA_945787595.1 uncultured Desulfobacterales bacterium
TCTTTTCCCAGGATCGTCGTATCCTGTATTCTTTCCTAAGTGCATCAAATCTAACGTCATGCATCGCTGTTTTGCTGACCATTTTATCATCAAACCAATGGTCGCGAACTTCATAAAGAAGTATTAAAAAGGTTATGCTAATAGGTAAACCTTTTGACACAGCCGCTTTCATTTCTTCTGTAAAAATGCCTTTTATCAATAAATCGACCTGGAGTTCATCATTATTATTTCTGACAATCAAATTTGTCAGCTCAGCATCTCCGGAAAGCGCCGGAATTGCTGTCAGCAGCAAAACAAAGAACACCAGGCAACCTGAACCTAGATTGTTCTTAACGGCATTATGATCAATTAAAATCTGCATACCAATAAAAAAATTATAAATGGCTAATTTCAAGGGCGGGAAAACCAACCCGCCCTTGCGCCTAACTGATGGTTAAAAATTCTTACTTATAAGTTCCACTATCTCGCCGGTCGCCATATCATCCTCAAAGGCTTCCTCGCGAAGCAACCCAACTCCGGGGGCGTAATATTTATATTCAAAGACATCCGGCTCAATGGGAGTAAAATCTTTGGTTTTTAGCACGTCGTCATCATAAATCACCGGCGGGTCTTGGACAGTTACGGTTTCTTTATCCCGGCTGATTACTTCAGCCAAATCTTCTGCTTCGGCAAGCCAGTATTCTTGGCGGTAGATGTTCTCCGGCTGGGGATCATTTTGTATCAAAACTCCCGGATGCGCTCCCTCTTTGCCCGCCTTCCAGGACCCCTCGAGTTCGACCAGTTCGCCATCTTCAAATACCTGGGAAATCTCCCCAAAATACCAGATGTCTCCGTTCATGGCCTGGGCATACCAATCATCGGTATCCTCGATGACTTCACCATCCAACTCAACTACATCCCTGACGACTCTGCAAATGAATATATTACCGGAGTCTTCAGGATATTCAATTTCTTTGGTCTCATCTGTAACCGTCACGGTGATCGTTTCCGTGCCTTCGTCAGTCTCGCCTTGATAAACCCATTCGTATCCAACCACCAGCGGGAAGTAACGGTTGGCATTACCGCTATTTATTGTGTTCGGCTCAACGAAGTTTTCTGGAAGGACATCGGGATTATAAAAGACTTCTTCCAGATCCTCGCAAACCTCTTTCCGCGCTTCTTTCTGATCAGCGCACACCTCTTTGGCGTCTTTGCGTTCAGCCCAGGCTTCCTGTTTACATTCGGCTCGTTCATCGCGATCAGGAAGGTTATTGCAGTTTCCGATAGCGATCCAGTAATCATCATTTACCTCGGCACTGCAAGCTATTCTAGCATCCAGGGCGATTATTTTGCACCCCCCGCGACTTTTGGCCAGCGCCTGGCTGCTGTCTAAGTTAAGCAAACCCGGTCCCAGTATCGCAACGAACAAATACGCAAAAATTGCAATTGCGACTTTGAATGTTAAATTTTTCGATTTTTCACCCACTTTTGCTGTAAACATAATTACCTCCTCTTGCTTGTTAGTCCTAAAGGGATGATATAAAGTTAATACAAAACGTGCTCTGATTTCGAGCACAACCAATCCACCAAACAACTCGATGGACGGGTGTTTTGTGTTTTTATCACCTCCCTTCTTTGACAAAATGAATTACTGCTGTAACTATAAGATATTCCTTCGGATAACTTATTTGTCATAGTCACGAGAAAGAGCGCGAAAGCATCAACAAAACTAAGCTGCCTGCAAGGGCGTTAAAAGCGCGTTTAGCCCGGATTCAACGGATTCTGTGATTGGAATGCTGTTATTGAGGTAATTGACCTCAAAAATCTCTCTCACATATCCGTTTAAACAACATAGAACGACTTTGCCGCGATTCTGATTTATCTCCTTTACAGCCTTTAAAATCACCCGCAAAACCGAACTTCTTAGATATTCCAAGGCACCCAAATCAATGAGCAGTCGCCTTTTATCGCCCTCGACAATTTGTTTGACCACTCCTTTAAATTCTAAAGCTAGCTCAGCTTCCGTTTTACCCTTAACAGTGACACGGACAATCCCATTTTTTACTATTTGAATGATTTCCATTTTTCTATTCCTTCAGTATTAAATGCTTTTATGTTTGGAATAGCACGGTTAGCTTATCTTAAGATTACGGGAAGATTATTATTTGGTAACCATCGATAAAATGTCTCCTCATCGGCTTGCCATTGGGCTTTATGTTTACATTACTTGTTCTCTTTCCTGCCAATTTTTACACAAAAAAAGCCCTCCAAATGGAATTGGAGAGCCTATTGACACACTAAGCATTAGATTCGTATATTTAAGGCGCTTGGGTTTCCCGCAAGGTCCTCAGGTTGTTCCAGGCCAGGCACCCCGACTCGCCAAAGTCGTGTGCCCGGCTTTTTTCTATTCGTTTTTCGATAAAAGAACGTGTTTTCCCAAACTTAATCTTGCAAGCAGTTGGATTAAGGATTGCGTCCTGTTTCATCCCCTTTTTTTTGGCTTGAGTCCTGCTCTGCCTCCTTACCTCCTTCGATAAAGCCCGCCGTCTCCGTCAGGGGTAATTCCTGCACTTTTCTGAGTTTGCGCGCAATGGCCCGAGTGCGAACCTCAGCTTTATCAATGGTGTCGCCGGCCTCCTGCAACTTCTTTTTGGTTTTGGCCAGCACGTTGCCAAATTTTCCGAATTCGGTTTTCACCACACCTAGCAATTGCCAGACCTCGCTTGAACGCTTTTCGATGGCAAGGGTACGAAATCCCATCTGAAGGCTGTTCAATAATGCCGCCAGGGTGGTCGGACCGGTAAGGACGATCCGGTATTCGCGCTGCAAAGTATCGCATAAACCCGGCCGCCGCAGCACTTCGGCATACAGACCCTCCACAGGTAAAAACATGATTCCAAAATCGGTGGTGCCGGGCGGATCGATATACTTCTCTTTGATGTGTTTGGCTTCGGCTTTGATACGCATTTCAAGATTTTTGATGCATTTTCCCGCCAGCAATTTATCCGCCGCCTCCTGGGCGTCCATGAGACGTTGATAATCTTCCTGGGGAAATTTGGAGTCAATGGGCATCCAGACGATCTTTTCTTTGTCGGCCGCCTGCCCGGGCAACTTGATGGCAAATTCCACCCGTTCATTGCTGTTCTTTTTAGTGGCGACATTCACATCATATTGATCCGGGGTTAAAATTTGCTCCAGAATATGGCTCAGCCGGATTTCGCCCCAGGTTCCGCGGGTTTTTACATTGGTCAACACTTTTTTTAAATCGCCTACTCCGGCAGCCAGGGTGCGCATTTCACCCAGCCCTCTATACACCTGTTCCAAACGTTCACTGACCTGTTTAAACGATTCGCCCAATCTTTTTTCAAGGGTGCTCTGCAGTTTCTCGTCGACGGTGGCGCGCATTTGCTCAAGCTTCCTGGTATTGTCTTCCTGCATGGACCGCAATTGAGTTTCCAGTGTTTTGCGCATGGTCTCCAATTTTTCCTCATTGAGTCTGGCCAGCGCCATCAACTGTTTAGAAAAAGAGTCGAGCTGATCTTTTTGTGCCCCGATATTTTCTGCCAGGCGCTGCTGCAGTGAGTCACTTGACAACTTCAGGGTAGCAATGAGTTCCTGTCGCGCCTGCTGCGCGCTTTGAGCTGTTTCCTGTCGATTGGAGATGATCTCATCTCTAACTTTATCCTCCAACCGTTGCTGCTTATTCATCAAATCGACAAAATTGTCCTGCAATCTGGCGATGAGATCTTTCGGCTTACGCCGCATAAGCGCGATCAGCAGACCAAGCACGGTAAGTACCGCCAGGATAAAAAACCCCTGGATCAACTCTGCGGCATGATCGGCAAAAAATGCAGTGATATTATTCATTGGCACATATCTATAAGCTATTAAAAATACATCAATTTCATAAAAGTGAACAAATTATAGAGAAAAGCTGTATGAGCGTCAAGTCTGATCGCTCAATCGTCCAGTGATTGTATAAATAAAATTTTCTATTTTTAAGGAACATTGATTTTAAGTCCTGGATAAGATATAAAGATAGTATACAAATCAATAATAAGGGTGTAAAGAACGCTGAAATTAATAGTCCCCCGGATATTTCGTGTAAACTAGGCTCGAATTCAAGGCCTGGTGACGGGAACACATTGAAATGCATCGTCGTTATCGCAAAGCAGACAAGGAGCCGGAAGAAAGACGGCCGGGGATTGTTTGCTTCCGAGCCACTAAAGATTCCGCGTGATTTTCCGACATACAATAAATTAAAAATGATCAAATCGGAATAGGCCATGGATAAACTGTTTTCGCCTTTCACCGTCAAAAAAATCTATTTAAAGAACCGAATTGTAATGCCGGCGCTGGCATCGTTTCTCATCGGCGATGACGGTAGTATCACGGATGCGACCATCGAACATTATCGGCTACGAGCCGCCGGTGGACCGGCGATGGTCATAATGGAGGCCTGTGCCGTCTCACCAGAGGGGATCGTTTCTCCCCATCAGCCTGTAATATATGATGACCGTTATGTCGGCGGTCTTTCAAAAATTGCCGCTGCCATCAAGAAAGAGGGAGCCGTTCCCGCCCTGCAAATTCATCACGGCGGCCGCCAAATCTCTGCAAAAGTTATTCATCGTAAACCTCTGGCGCCCTCACCTCTTCCCTGCCCCTTTATCCGAGGAGAAGTTGAACCGTTGACGATCGACGGCATCCAAAACCTTGTTCACCAGTTTGGCGATGCCGCCGCCCGAGGTTGTCAGGCCGGATTTGAACTGATTGAGATCCACGGAGCGCATGGCTATCTGGTAAATCAATTTCTCTCGGGATTTTCAAACATACGAAAAGACGATTATGGTGGGGATGTAGCGGGCAGAACCCGTTTCGCCAGGGAAATCGTAGAGGAAATCTGCCAACGTATTGACAAAGCGGTTCCCGTCTCTTTTAAGATCAGCGCAGAAGAATATGTCGATGGCGGCCTTACTACCGGAGAAAGCATTGAAATCCTGAAAATACTGATCCATGCAGGCATTGACATAGTTCAGGTTTCTGCCGGAAATGATGTAACGCCTGAATGGATCTCCCAACCAATGTTCATGGCAAAAGCCTGCCTGGTTGAGTCTGCCTACCAGGTCAAAAAGGCTCTGGACATTCCGGTGATGGCCGTCGGAAGAATAAATGATCCGCAAATCGCCGATGAAATCATCCGGCAAGAAAAGGCCGATCTGGTTTGTATCGGCAGGGGACTGCTGGCCGACCCGGAGATGCCCCTAAAAGCTAAAAGCGGACGATTGGATGAAATCCGAACCTGCATCGCATGCAACACCTGCATGCAGTCAATCTTTAAAAAAGGTCGCATCGAATGCCTGGTAAACCCCATGCTGGGCCGGGAAGAGGAAATGGCCTTCATTCCGACTAAAAATCCCAAAAAAGTGATGGTGGTCGGATGTGTATGAAAAAAGAAAGATCCTCGGCGGCCAGCTGGTGCCTGGCAGTACGCCCGGTCACAAAGCAGAATTACGCACCCTGATCCGTTTCCAGGTAAAACAAGCCGAGCTATACGGCGTCAAGTGTCACCTGAATCAAGAAGTCACCGCCAAAGTCGTTAAAGCGTTCGATCCGGACGTGGTAGTGCTGGCCACCGGCTCTTTGCCCGCCATACCACCGGTGCCGGGCATTGAGAAGGAAATCGTGTTGACCTACGAGGATGTGCTAAATGGCAACACAATCCTTTTCAACAGGGTGATTGTGGTCGGCGGAGGACCCACCGGTCTTGAGCTGGCTTTATATTTGACCGAACAGGGTTGTTCGGTAACGGTAATTGAAATGCTGCCCAAAATCGGCAGCGGCATGGAATTCGTGACCAAAAAAGTGATTCTTAAACATCTGAAAAATAGCAATACCGCCATGCTGACCGACACCCGGCTGTCCAAAATAGAGGACAAGGGGGTCATCGTTGTCAATCAGGACAATCGGGAAAAATTCATTGAAGCCGATAAAGTGGTGATCGCCATCGGTACGAAGCCGGACACGAAACTTTACGATAAAATAAAAGCGCTGGGCTATAAAATTTACCAAATCGGCGATTGCCTGGAACCGAGGAGCGCCAAAGACGCCATCTACGACAGTGCGGTGCTAGGCAGAAGAATATGAACTTTTGGAATGACGAATGACGATTGTCGAATGACTAATTGAGGAATGCTACCTATTTTATTGAATATTGACTATTTTCTACTGTTTCGGCTCCGTCATATCCATTGCAAGATCCCTACTCATTAAAAAATGAAAACTCTGATTATCCTGGCCGTGCTTATCATTGGATGGGAGGTGGCATGGTATCTGGCCGGAGTTAAACCCCTGTTTCCCTGGCAATTAGATAAGTTGCAGAAGGAGGGTGAAAAGGCTATAAGCCTCATCGACGTGCGCACTCCCGGCGAATTTAACTGGTTTCACATTGACGGCGCTGTAAATATGCCTGATCTGCTTTACAATACGGATGGAATCAAGGGGAAACGTGTCGATGAGCCGGTGATCGTCATTTGCATGACCGGCCACCGATCGCCCATGGTAGCTTATCAGCTAAAAAAACTCGGATACAGGCAGGTCTACAATCTCACATGGGGAATGCTGGCAATCATCCTTCGTCATTCTTCATTCCGAAAATTCATCCTTCCTCCCGGTACTGACGATACAACCCCCTGAATTGATGGTAGGTCAAGCCCAACAGTTGAGCAGCCTTTTTCTGGTTGAACCTCGCTTTCTCTAGCGCATTTTCAAGCATTCGGACTTTTAATCCCCACACGGCTTCTTTCAACGGCCTTACCATCAAATCACTTAAGTCCGATGATGTCTCATCAACAGCTGAATTCTCTGTCTCGATTTCAGCTGTCTTTTTTTCATAAGGCGAAGAAAAGGGGTCAAAAACAATTTCACCGATTCGTGGTGAATCCGATCGGTATACGGCCCGCTCCACCACGTTTTTCAACTCTCTCACATTACCGGGCCACGGATGTCCTTCAAGGGCTCTGACGGCATCGGAGCTGAATTGCGGAATTTCAGTCCAGCCCAGTTCCACGGCCATACGTCCGGCAAAATGATTGACCAGCAGCAGGATATCTTCTTTGCGCTCCCGCATCGGCGGCACAAGTAAAACTTCAAAGGATAGCCGGTCCAGCAAATCATGTTTGAACCTGTTTTTAGCCACCAGAGCCTTTACATCCGCATTGGTGGCGGCAATAATTCGCACGTCCACCTCGATGCTATCTGAGCTGCCCACCCGTTCAAAGGTGCTGTATTCCACTACCCGTAGGATTTTTTCCTGTACCTCCATGGGAATGTTGCCGATTTCATCCAGAAAAAGGGAACCACCATCGGCCGCTTCAAACCGGCCCATTCGCCGTTGAACCGCACCGGTAAATGCGCCTTTTTCATAACCGAATAATTCCGATTCTATTAGCGAGGGCGAAAGCGCAGAGCAATTGAGGGTCAGAAAAGGTCCCTGCCACCTTTTTGAGAGATAATGCAAGCGATTGGCCGCCAATTCTTTGCCCGAACCGCGTTCTCCCAGTAGAAGGATCGGACGGTTGACCGGCGCCACTCGTGACAGGCGCTCCTGAAACTCCAAAAATTTTTCGGATTGTCCCAAGGCTTCGTCGGCCCTTGCGGGAGTTCCCCTGCCATAACGTCTTTGTGAGTATGCATTCACTGATTCAGAGTTCATCAGGATATAACGATAAATACCAAAAATTGGCTGTTTTTACTAATGGTTAGGTTTTATTACCGCACTTTTTGAATTGTGTCAACAGAAAAAACTCGTGTTTTCAGGTAGTTGTCCGAATTAAATCGCTGGCATGATTCATGCTTTGGCAACTCATTGAAACGACAATATGACGATTGGAGGTAATACAATGAGTATTTTTACACGATTCCGCGATATCATCAGTTCCAACCTCAATGCAATGCTCGACAAGGCAGAGGATCCGCAAAAGCTGATCAGGCTGATGATCAGGGAAATGGAAGACACGCTGGTTGAAATAAAAACGGCTTGTGCCGGGGTGATGGCCGGTGGCAAAAAAATCAAACGTCAGTTGGAAGGCCTTGGGGCCAGGGCCCATTACTGGGAGGAAAAAGCTGAACTGGCGGTTAACAAAGGCCGAGATGATCTGGCGCGAGAGGCGCTGGTCGAAAAGCGTAAATTCAATCGCAGAACAGAAGCCCTTGAAAACGACCTTGCCGAACACGACCTTATCATCGAGCAATACCAGGATGACATTCGGCAATTGGAGGACAAATTAAAATCCGCCCGTGATAAACAACGTATGCTGGTTCAACGCCATATCCATGCTCAGAAGAAAAAGCAGGCTCAAGAAGAGATGCGGCGAATTGATAGTTCTGAGTCCGTAATGAAATTCGATGAACTTGAAAACCGCATTGAACGAATGGAAGCCGAAGCCGATCTGGTCAACTATGGTAAAAAAACTTCCCTGGAAGAGGAGCTGGAACGGCTTTCGGTGGACGAAGAAATTGAAAATGAACTGCGGGCGTTAAAAACACCTCCGCCCGAAAAAAAAGATAAATCGTCTTAGGCACAGTAATTTGCCACATCGAGCTGAGCGCATTAAATTTTTATTGATAGAAGCAACATTTAATTATAATTATTTAAACTGGAATTGAAAAATATCTGTTGAATGTTCAAGTGCTCGCTTCAATTACTTTAAACCAGGGCAGGCTCAATCATGAATCAAGTGTTGATCGTCGCTATTATTTTCGGAAGTGTCGTGCTTATACCTACGATTATCGGGGGAACGATCCTGCTGTCCATTAAACTCTTGAAAGGCAAAACTTCCCGCAAAGATCAGGCTGATGATTCCAAAATTATCCAGGAAATTTACCAGGGCCTTTCCCTTATGGAAGAAAGGGTGGAAGCGCTGGAAACCATCTTGCTGGATCGAGAAAAAAGGGGATTCTAACGATGAGAAATCATGACAAATTGACCCGCAGCGGGATTTACCGCTCACGCAGTGGTGCTATTTTCGGTGTGTGCCGAGGATTGGCCGAGCATTTTAACTTTTCGGTTTTCTGGGCCAGGGTCATCGCCATAGTCTTCCTTCTATTAACAGGCTTTTGGCCCGCGATCGGCATATATCTAATCGCAGCGCTGTTGATGAAGCCCGCGCCGGTAATCCCCATTAAAACTGAGGCCGAACAAGAGTTTTATGACAGCTATGCAAACTCCAGACACCTTGCGGCCCGGCGGATAAAAAGACGGTATGAAAACCTGGAACGCCGAATCCGACGCATGGAGCATATCGTTACCACCCGAGAGTTTGATTGGGAGGAGAAGCTTTCAAAATGACGAATGACGAAAAAAGAACGAAGATAGAAGAATTATGGAAATCGCTGCGCTCAGTCAATTTAAATTTTTAAATTAGATGAAGGGTCGGGGAGTTTTCGGCGTAAACCCATGATTATAGCGCAGTGGATGATCGCCACCGAAAGCGGATGCTGTCTGAGACCATTAGGGATCGTTATGGATGTCGAGTTCATGCGGTTTCGCTGGCGATTATCCATGCAGCGGGTCGGCTCTGAGAAACTCCCCAACCTCTCAATTAGATAACATTCCGCGATTAGTCATTCGATCCAAGGCGGATCTTTGGTCATTCCACAAGTTCCGCTTCCAATTCCGACGATGCGGCCACTTTCAACAAAGGATAAAGTGGGTTGCGTCGGTAGCAATTCAGGGTCTGCTCATGAACTTTCATAGAATACGCCGCCGAGCAATCTTCGAGCAGTACTGCCTTAAAATCATGGCAGATGGCGTCCATGATCGTCGTTAAAACGCAAAAATGGGTGGAAATCCCGCCGACCGCACAGAGCGTGACCTCTTTTTCCCTTAGCCATTTTTCAAGACCGGTTTGAAAAAAGGCCGAAAATTTGGGTTTAGGAAGCCACAAATCATCATCCGTTTTATCAAGTTCATCGATGACCTCTGCGCCTTCAGTACCGGATAGAGAATGGGGATGCATCCGACCTTTGAAGATAAAATCTTCCCGGTGGAAAGCATCGGTTGAAAACACAACCGGCCATTGATGTTTCCTGAATGTATGTATCAAGCGATTCAATGGTGCAATAATATTTGCGGCAAAGGGTGTGATGGGCAGTTTTTTGCTTTCTATGAAATTATCCTTCACCATATCGATGATTAAAAGGGCGGGTTTCTCGTTTTTTTGATTTCCCATAAGCTAACCTTTAAGACTTTTTTATAATGATCCGCAACATTGGGGATGAGTCTAATCAAGAACACATAGTTAAAATAGGCCTTAAAGTCAAGTCGCCAGGGCTTGCATGCAGGGTACCGTCATTAAAACAAGTATCTAGCTGATATTACAAAAATTAGAGGAAAAATTGAAAGTGGTTTAGCAGGGATAATATGAATATCAATTCGGAAGGTATCAGCACAGGATCGATTTCAAAAATCAATGCTGCGATGGAAAAGTTGGTATCAAACGTCTGGCAGGTTTGCCTGACCTCGCTAAAGGCAGGTCAGGCAGTAACCTTTAATTGACGATTGGATTAACTTAAAGCGAACATGGCTTCGATGCGGTGATTGATTTTATAGACACCACCATCGATCTTCCAATATTTTTCGCTCAGCTCTGGTGCTCTGTCAAAAATCGGCTGTGAGCAGGATCCGGCTATATCTGCTCTAGCACCTCAGCCGGGACATCATAGGTATCAACCGGTGATATGGCTGTTTCACTGGGAATGGAATCAGCCAGGACGGTTTGTATTTGATCTAATATTTTGCATCCCTCGATACAGGTCGGCAGATCTTCTCTGCTGGTGCAATCTCTGCAGGGACTTTTTACAAGATAACCGATGTCAAAATCGAAGCTGTGAGTTTCGCTGAGTTTTTGATCCATTTTAGCACCTCTTGTGATCTGGTTTCGATGTCAGATTGCGATATGGCATTCTTAGATTTTGGATTGTCACCTTACGCTACGAACAAATTAAAAATTTTTTAATAACAATTTTGCTATATACCTATACAACTATCATGCCAATTTTGTTCATAATTTTAAATTAATATAAATTTCAGTGGGTTATGATTAAACTATGCAAAATAGCCAGAAATCCCTTGACAATAAATATAGGCTTTAGTGTCAAAAATTTGTCATCTTAATCATTTACAAGTGTTAGAAACAATTAATAATGCTATTCATTAGGCCTTTTAAAACGACCAAAAAGTGAACAGCAAATGCGGTTAAATCAAAAGATAGAGAGTCTTATTTTTTGTACATGTAAAGTATCGGCTCGATGACCGATTGAGTTTAGCTTTTTTTTTGATTTACCAGTTAAAGGATAAAAATCTCAACACAACAGAAGTTTACGTTGATTTTAGTCTATTGATATGAGACACGCATAAACACCCTTTTTATTTGATGGATAACGAGGTCTGATTTAAGTCGCTTCCTATTATTCCCAGCGCGCCATGCAGGTTTCCGGAAAGCAACGCCGATTGTTTCCAGCCACGACCTTCGTGGTTTTCGATATGCGACTTATGATAGGCACACCTTGCCGGGAGGTAATGATGAATGATCTTAATCTGAACCCAGATATTTCAGTTCGCTACAAACCATTTCTCGATATTGTCTTACAGCAGCATCATGACAAATTACATTCTGTCCACATTGTCGGCAGTGCACTGACCCAAGACTATGATCCGAAAATATCCGATATTAACTCGGTGATGGTTCTACAGAAGATGGATCTGAAATTTCTCGAACTGCTGGCACCATTAGGAAAAAAATACGGCAAAAAGGGGGTGGCCGCACCACTGATTATGACCCCGACCTACATCCAAAAATCCCTGGATGTCTTCCCCATTGAGCTTTTAAATATGAAATTGTTTCATCAAACGGTCTTCGGAGAGGATATTTTTCAGGATGTGAACATCGAAAATTCGAATCTGCGGTACCAGTGTGAACGGGAGTTGAAGGTGAAACTCATTGGTCTCAGGCAGGGATATATATCGGCCGCAGGCGACAGAAATATCCTTACCCGGGGCTTTATCGACTCCATCGCCGGCTATATGCCTTTGTTCAAAGGTATCATTTTTCTGCTCGGCAAAGAGGTTCCCCAAAACAACAGCGAGATTCTGTCCGTGCTGGAAGAAATCTCCGGGGTCCCGACCAATGTTTTCAAATTGGTATTAAATCATAAAAAGCAAAAAACGAAGCCATCCATCGATCAACTCAACACAGTCTTTGAGGACTATTACGAGGCCATTGAGAAGCTGGGAGAGATAGCTGATGCTTTTAAAGCGTAAATCGATTATTTTTTTTGCCTTTGTGCTGCTTATTTTCACCACAACACCCGTTGGTTTTGCCGCCGAAATCCCGCTGAAACCCGCCAACCCTGTCATCGATCTCGCCGGTATCATCGATGATGCCGTTGAAACCAAAATTAACCGCTACTTGAGGGAACTCGAACGTAAAACCACCGCCCAGATGGCAATTTTGACCGTTAAAAGCCTCGAGGGGCAAACCATAGAAGAATTTTCGCTAAGCATCGCTCATGACAAATGGCAACTCGGTCAAAAAGGCAAAGATAACGGCGTGCTGCTGGTAGTGGCCTTGAATGCCAGAAAATACAGGATCGAAGTTGGTTATGGGCTCGAAGGTGTCCTGCCGGACAGCTTGGTGGGCGGCATTGGCAGACAATACCTGGTGCCCTACTTCAAAAAAGGGGACTATTCCACGGGAATTTATAGCGCGACTTTGGTCATCGCCAATAAAGTCGCTTTAGACGCAGGTGTAAAGATCAGCGGAATGCCGGCGGTACAAAAACCTTACGCAGTTAAAAAAAGAAAAGGGGCCAGTGGTCCTTTCGGTAAAATAATCTCACTGGTTTTTTTTCTGGTAATGCTCATCTTATTTATCAAAAATCCCAGGTTTTTTTTGACCCTTTTATTACTTTCATCCATGGGTGGAAGAAGAGGCCCCTGGGGCGGTTCGGGAGGTGGATTTGGCGGCGGCAGTTTCGGTGGCGGCGGTGGCGGCTTTGGTGGCGGTGGTGCATCTGGAAGTTGGTAGCAAAGAAATGACTATTGATCCGCCGAAGGCGGAAAGAATTAAAGAATTGCGGTGGAGGAATCTATGTCAAATACATTAAAAATCGTACTCGTTATCCTGGGTGTTACCCTGGTGCTGCTGTTCATGGTTGCCGGGAAGCTGATCGGTGGTTACAATCAGGTAATTGCCATGGATGAAAACGTTAAAGGAAAATGGGCCCAGGTTGAAAACCAGCTAAAACGCCGGTATGACCTTATCCCCAACCTGGTTGAAACGGTTAAAGGATATGCCAAGCAAGAAAAGGAAATTTTTGAAAATATCGCCCAAGCCCGAACCCAGTATTTTCAAGCAAACAATGTCAAAAGCCAGATCAAAAGTGCCAACATGCTGGAAGGCGCCCTTTCTAGACTGCTGCTGCTCCAGGAGCGATATCCGGACCTCAAGGCCAATCAATCCTTTCTCAAACTTCAGGACAGCCTAGAAGGAACAGAGAACCGAATCGCCGTGGAGCGAAAACGTTACAATGATGCGGTCCAGATCTTAAACACCTATATCCGGACAATTTTCGGCAGACTTTATGCAATGCTGGCCAGTGTTTCAGCAGCAGAATATTATGAAATCCCGGAGGGGGAAAAGGCAGCACCCAAAGTGAAGTTCTAAAATTCCATGATTGTGGCAAAAACTCAAACCTCAAAAAAAATCCATATTTTCATTGAGCTATGTAAATTCCGAGACGTTTGAAATATATCGGCCGGGGCAGTTATTTTTTAACGGTCGGGGCGGCCGGCAGACGTTCGGCAGCCTCTCTGGATTGAGACTTAAAGGCCAGCTTGTGCATAGACATGCCGAGGAAAAGCATAAAGAAGTGAATGGAAAAAAAGATAAATAATGTGCCGTCCCCGGTATTTAAACCCAGGACCAAAAACAAAACAGCGCTCCAGAAAAGCAACTTGGTTTTCATTGAATTGGTTCCGTGTTCGTGTGTTAAAAGATTTTTTCTACAAAAATCATATCGGGAAAATGCAAAAAAACCTTTAGCTCTTTGACGGTAACCAAAACAGGGGAAAGGTTGGATTAAACACGGGATTTGGCATGCTTCAGCATATTGGGAGCGGCACAAAGGATGAAGAAATCTCCGAGCGGGCCGTTGCAAAGTAAGGTAATGATCGATAAAATAACCGAGTAAATACGAACTTCCGAAGTCACCAAAACGGCATTTAAAGTCTGTGGATTGGCTATAAAAAATATCAAATTTCCAGCCGCTATGGCGATCAGTCCCCACACAGCCCATTTTCTTAAGTTCCACAGACCGACAGCACAAATGGCCAGTGGAATTACATTCAATAAAAATTTACCGCCTAAAAGTCTGAGCACAGACTCGGCCTGAACCGGTTCATATGCCAGCCAAAGAAAAGCCTTAAAAAAAGCGAGCCAACCAACAGCCCAAATTGTCCAGGGAAATTCACCATCCATTCTTCCGGATGGAAAAACTCTAAATTCTCCAATACTCAAAATACACTCCTGTTAACAGCACAGATTTTTTCAGAAAATGATTGTCTTTTTCTGCCATCACTCAAGGTTCACGAAAAAATAAATTCACAATTTTAGGGGTTGAGGCGCCCGTCTGGCAAGGCGTGAAAACGCAGGAATATCTGGATATTCCGAGCTTTCGCAACGCAGCCGGGCGGGATGCATCGGCGTATAAAATGTGAAGTTATTTTTGAGTGAGCCCTGAGGGTTCGGACGGCCAAGCGGCGCTTAATTTAGAAACTCGATCCTGTTCAATAATCAAGTAAGAATAAGCGATTTGGTCAGCAATGTCAATGGCGATGGAATTGAGCGAATTTTTACGTGACCAAGGCCGATATCCAGCGTATCAGGGGCTGGGTGCGGTTCGAGAGAATAATTGTCCGACGTTTTCTTATCAAGTTCTACAAGTTTTTTATTTGTAAATCAGATTCCGGGCCAGTGCAACCACTTCATCATCAGCGATGGCTGCAAGTTTTTTCCGGACAATCCTGGAAAAATATTCGCGCTCGGTCTTTGTAAATGCTTGCCCATCCCGCCTTTTCAGTACAAGCTCTTTCTGTTTCGGTGAAAATAATCGATTTAAATAAACATCAAGGGTGCCTGAGGTTGAAAGCGGGGACCGGTATTGACGCTCCTGGGATTTCGTTCGATCTGTAGCATAAGGTTCCAGAGAGGACTGCAACGTTTGCATGGAAATACGCATACCATTGCTTAGCTGAAATCCACCCGTTGCCATTAAATCACCATATTTGGACTTTAACGAGGCTGCAATTTCATCCAAATTTTCAGGCGGCTTAATCCCTTGAAGATTGAATATCGCAGCACTGGCCAGCAGGAGTTTTTCCAGATTTTGTCTTTTGGGGCTTGTTTCCCAAGAATGGGAAAATAACGAATGGAATTTTAGCGGCAGGCCTCGGCGAGCGCAAATAGCGAGGACTGCGGGAAATCTGGCAACGATTCCGGCATCAGCCGCATTGGCCAGAGCGTCCAGGATGACGACAATCTGACTTTCATTTAATTTCTTTTTACCGGTGTCGTTCAGCAAAGAATCAAATATGTTTAAGGCCTTTTCTGGTTCCCCGCTGTTATCGGGCGTTTTTTTAGTCATTTTAATTTTGGTCTCATCCCTGCCTACGGGATCGGCCCTTTCCTATGGCGGAATTATTTTCTGACAGCCGGAGGATCTATCTTAGCCTCAAATGTAGCGTAAGGCAAGATAATTTGTATTCATACATACAATAACAACTGTTGAAACGTCCCAAAGATACAGTCTTCCGGCACAGCTGGCTTATGGCCTTTATTGCCGGTACACTCTTTGCCGCGCCATGGCTGCTTTGGTTAAGGTATCAACATGGATATCTACATAGTCAAAAACCCGGGCCACTGTTTTTCCGGGTGCCGGGCGCAAAACCCGGCCAAGATACTGAATAACCCGGCCGCTGAAGCGTATGGGGGTTGCAAGAAACAGGGTCGACAAATTCCGGCAGTCAAAACCTTCGCCGACCAGTTGGCCGGTTGCGATGACAACGTTCGCCTCGCTCTTATTTAATCGCATGATGACCTTCTGGCGATCGTCCATATTCAGATCGCCGGTTAACAGCTCGGAGTTGATTTTATATCGGTACTTCAACAAGGCTCGTAGATTTTCGCAGTGGGCTTTTCGATCGGATAAGACCAAACAAATCCCGTCATTGCTGGCAGTTTCCCGGGCGACGTCCGATGCAATCAGGACATTTCTCTCCGTGTCGGCCGTAAGTTCGGACAGCATTTTGCTGTACTCATTCACCGGATCGTAATACGGCTTGAAACTGGTTTCCCGTAGGATGATTTCTGCTGGCAGAACGTCTCCGGTTTTAACCAGATGGCGTTTATCCACCTCATGATGGACATCGCCAAGGTGCCAGAAAATCAGTTTAGATAGCTTGTCCCGTCTCCAGGGGGTGGCCGACAAACCCAGCATATATCTGGCATCAAAACCGGTTACAGCTTCGGTAAATGTACGGCTCGGACAGCGGTGACATTCGTCCACCACCAGAAAACCGATATGCTCGGCAATGTCTTCCACACATTTATAAAGGGATTGCACCAGCGCAATGGTAATTTCTTCTCCCACCACTTTTTTACCACTACCGATTATCCCAATTTTATCGGTACTGATCCCCAGGAATGCTTCGATACGATCAGCCCATTGGGAGGCTAAATCTTTTGTGTGAACAATAATCAATGTCGGTTGCTGACGCTGCGCGACCATATAAAGGGCCATTATGGTCTTCCCCGACCCGGTGGCCGAATTGAGAGTGCCGAAATCCCTGGCCAGCATCTCCTCCACCGCAACCTGCTGGAACGGGCGCAATTTTCCCTTAAAGAAGAAATCCACGGGAGGAAGACTCCCGCGACGATCTTCAATCTCATATTTAATTTCATACCGCCGGCACAATAAAATCAGCTGCCGCATATATCCCCGTGGAATCCATAAACCCCTAGCGCCTACCTTATCGTAAAACCGCAGTTCTTTGGGGGTGCCCCGGTTCCAGCGCCCCATTTTTTCATTTTCCAGCCATTTAGGATTTATAAATTTGAGCTTTTCGGTCAGGATTTTGAGAATGTCGGGCGGGACATTCTTTAACCGCAGGTTATTGGTGATGGTGACACTGGTGACACTAAGCGCTGGCATAAATTCTTTTAAATGGTCTTATTTAAATTTTGATTACTGTTCATTCATTCAGATGTTTTAGGGTCGAGTTAATGCGGTTTCAGTGGTGATTATCCATGCACCCGCAACCCCCAACCCGCAACCCGCAACCCGCAACCCCCAACCCACAACCCGCAACCCCCAACACGCAACCCGTATCCCGCAACCCTTAAAGCTTCCCTCTTTCCTGCATGATTCGAATATAGGTTTCCGCACCTGTTTTCGGCGGCTCGTACAACTGATCTTCCGGCTTTTTGATTAACTCGATAGCATCAGTGGGACAGGTGGTCACACACAATCCGCAACCGATACATCGCTCCAGGTCAATTGCGGCAATACCGTCGGTTACCTCAATGGCATCCATCTGGCAGCGTTCGAGGCATGTCTCACATCCGGTGCATTCTGCTTCATCAACCCGGGCGAAGTAGTTGCTCTGTACCATTTTCGCCGGAGCGGGATGCATCTTCAAC
>CALZJV010000282.1 GCA_945787595.1 uncultured Desulfobacterales bacterium
GAAACGACTGGAATCCCAACTGCGACATGCTCAGAAAATGGAGGCCGTTGGCACCCTGGCGGGCGGCATCGCTCACGACTTCAACAATCTTCTCATGGGTATACAAGGGCACGCTTCGTTAATGCTGCTAAAAACCGACCCGGAACATCCACATTATAGGAACTTAAACAGCATCGAACAGCTGGTTCAGAACGGCGCAGATCTGACCAAACAACTGCTGGGCTTTGCCAGGGATGGCAAGTACGATGTCAAGTCGATCAATATGAATGAAATAATCCGAGACACCTTGCGGATGTTTGGCAGGACCAAAAAGGAAATTAGCATCTATGAGGAATATGAGGAGTTTATTTGGCCTGTTGAGGTAGACCAGGGACAGCTTCAACAGGTGCTGTTAAACTTATTTGTTAACGCCGGACAGGCTATGCCCGGAGGGGGCGATCTCACCCTGGTAACGAAAAATGTGATTCTTAGGGCTCAAGATGCCAAGACATTCGGATTACCTCCAGCCAGATATGTGAGAATATCTATTTCCGACACCGGCCAAGGTATTGACGAGGGTACCCGGCAAAGAATTTTTGAACCCTTTTTTACGACAAAGGAATTCGGCCAAGGTACCGGTCTAGGACTTGCATCCGCATACGGAATTATCCAAAACCATCAAGGCACTATTGATGTAAACAGTCGGGTGGGTGAAGGTACAACGTTTTATATTTACCTGCCGGCATCCGAAAAAGTCATAAAAGACGAAATACCCTTTATTAAAAACAATCAAAACGGCCCGCAGACTGTTTTGCTGGTGGATGATGAAGATGTCATACTCAAGGTTGGATCGCAAATCCTGCAGGAATTGGGAGTACACGGTGTTGACTGCCGGCAGCGGGAAAGAGGCCCTTGAAATCTATTCCGCAAATAAAGATAAGATCGACATTGTGGTTCTGGAAATGATCATGCCCGGTATGGGCGGCGGGGAAACATACGACAGCATCAGAGCGCTCAAGATGGACGTCAAAGTTCTTCTTTCCAGCGGTTATAGCATCATGGGTAAGGCAAGTGCCATCTTGAATCGAGGCTGCCAGGGATTTATACAAAAACCATTTACCTTGAAAAGCTTTTCCGAAAAATTGAGAGAAATATTGGATGGCGAAAACGATTTAAGGCATCAAACCTCACTAACTCAATAGTCAGCAGTCAATAGTTCTAGTGGATTGATTCCAAATTGATATTTCAATTTGCAATAATGAATTCGCAGACCTTTTAACTGGTAAACCCAATACCTCTATCAAGAAGGTAAAATACTAATAAATCATCTCTCTTGAAATTTGAATCTCTCAATTTAGTACCTATTTATTGAAATCACATCATGTTTGCACATGATTTATGCCATAGCCAGATTGTATATTTTAGGAATGCCATCGATTTAAATAGAAAAGACAGAGCGAAGCGATACCACAAATGGTCAAAGATGAACACCCATGCAGAAAAAAGATTTTATGAACGTCATTGCTATGCCGCCGATATCGCGTTTTCCTATTTCAACAAAGAGCACTCTTATACTGCGCACACTCTGAACGTCGGCACGGGCGGTATGTGCTTTAAATCGAACTTGTTCCTTCAACCCGGGGCCACCATTTGTGTCCGCTTAATAGAAACTCATCCGAATGGCTCCTGCAGCGGCTTTTGCGAGGGATTGCACATTGTCGCGCTGGCGGAGGTAAAATGGTGCCGTGAAGCGCCCAATGGCGAAGCCTTTCCTTATGGCGTCGGCGTTAAATATTTTGAAGCGGCTTATTAACTGTCCGGGAGCAGTACCGCCACCAAGACACCAAGTCACAAAGAAAAGGTGAGCGACATGTATAAAATGTATTATATCAGCCAAGACGATCCCAATCTGCTGGTCGATAAAATCGGGATAATTGAAAACGGTTACCATCCAAGTGAAATGGACTATTCACTACTGCTGGATGCTGATGACTCAGATCGGAAAAAGCGGATTGAGTATCGATATCACAAACGATTTCAACTTGATAAATATGCATTTGCTTTGATCCGGTCCATCACAGCGGGACCCCTGAGAGTTCGCGGCAAGAGCATGGGCTGCATTGCCTGTGCCGTGTTCAATGCCAAGCCGGCCAGGCTTGGTGAAATCGATAACATCAGCATGGGCGGACTTATGTTTCATCATGTTGACAGTAAGGCACAATTAAGCCAGACACTTGTGCTGGATATATTATTGGCTGATTGTGGATTTTACCTGGCGAATCTGCCGTTTAAAATCATAACCGATGACGTGATACCTGACGAGGTTTCCAGCGATACGGTTGAAATGCGGCAGGTTCGACTACAATTTCAAAAGCTGAACGCCATCCAACAAGCGAGGTTGAAAGATTTCATTATGAACCACGGCACAGAATTTGAACGACGAATGACGAATGACGAATGATGGAATCGCTCGCGCCGCGCAGGCGCTAGCGCCGCGTGTCGCGCTGTCTTTTCAATTTAAATTGATAGCGTTACTCTCCGAGCCGTAGGATCTGCAAGCCGGAGGCTATAATATTCAATCTGGCTATGGCATAAATCATGCGCATACATGATGTGATTTCAATAAATAGGTACTAATACCAAATTAATGCCATTAACTTAAGGGCATCATTAATAGCATAACCATTGATGGTATAATCTATCCAAAAAGCAGCGGTGAACGTGAACAAATAATATTATAGGCAGCGTAAATCAGGATTTAGCAGCCTATACATTCAGGAGAAACCATGGCCCTGCACTTTTCGTCGGAAGAATTCGCCCAACGGAAACGACGCACTATAGAAGCGTTGAGAAGCCGTAATCTGGACGCACTTCTCATGTTCCGCCAGGAAAGCATGTATTACCTGAGCGGTTACGACAGCTTCGGATATGTATTTTTTCAATGCCTCCATCTCGGTGTCGACGGCCGTTTGATGCTGTTAACCCGGTCGCCGGATCTTCGACAAGCGCGGCACACATCCATTATAGAAGACATCCGCATCTGGACCGACGGTTCTGATGTCAACCCGGCGATACAGCTAAAACACATCCTGGATGAATTCGGCTGCAAGGGCCAGCGGCTGGGTGTCGAATACGATGCCTATGGTTTAACAGCTAAAAACGGCAAACTGCTTGAAACCGCCCTATCTGATTTCTGCACCCTGGAGGACGCATCCGATCTGGTAAACCGGCTGCGGGTCGTAAAAAGTGAGGCCGAACTGGAATATGTTCGCAAGGCTGCCGAACTGGCCGATCGTGCCTGTGATGAAGCCTATCGCCTGGCCGGACCGGGAGCGGATGAAGGGGATATTTTGGCAGCCATGCAGGGGGCAATTTTTGCCGGTGACGGTGATTATCCCGCAAATGAGTTTATCATCGGCTCGGGTGAAGACGCACTCCTGTGCCGCTACAAATCCGGCCGCCGCAAGCTTGACCCCCAGGATCAGCTCACTCTTGAGTGGGCCGCGGCTTATCGACACTACCATGCCGCCATGATGCGCACCATTCCCATCGGTCAGGCAACCGAACTCCACAAAAAAATGCACTCAGTAACCATAGATGCCATGGATGCCTGCCTGGAGGCTCTGAAACCCGGACGACCCATCGGTGAGGTGTTTGATGCCTATGCACATGTCTGCGACAAGGCCGCAATGCGAGACCACCGGTTAAATGCCACCGGCTATAGTTTAGGGACCACCTTTGCCCCCAATTGGATGGATTGGCCCATGTTTTATCACGGCAACCCGGTCATTGCTGAGGAAAACATGGTATTTTTTTTACATATGATTTTGATGGACAGCGACACCAACCACGCCATGTGCTTCGGTCACACGGTCGTGGTGACTGAGACCGCATGCGAAGTATTGTCCAAGCGCTCGCTGGAATTGGTGGTAAAATAATATCGACAAACAGAACCACAGTCGTGGCTTTGTTAACTTCAAATCTAAAACTTGCTCGAATTCCAGATAACATTCGCCTGAAAAAAGGCATCGCGAATTTGCCAAAACCCAGCGTTGTCTTGGTAAGCCAGATCGCCACAGTAGACAAATCCAGATTGATGGAAACTATCTAATAATTCCCGCCAATGCACGTCAATAGATTTTGTGTCACCTCCCCGATCCCGTCCAACCCGAGTCTCATGAACACCTGAATTGTTGTAATTAAAATTTGGTGTTTTGAATAAATAAAATCAATAACTTAATTGCTTTGTAATATAAATTTCAACCATCTATATATGTAACACTTTGTATTTAATATTAAAATTATAAAGTTTTTAATAATATTATATTTTTTGAATTGTAATCATTTTTTTCTTGACATTCATAAATGTATAAAATACTAAGATAATCTATATTTTTTGAAAGAATTATTACACTACATTTCTGCTATAGTCCGCAAAAGATTAAAACTGAAATCTGAACCTATAATTTGCGACATTAAATTATCAGCGTGCTTGCTGCCCCTCAGAGGCCACTTATCCTGAACCTAGTCTCTGAAAAAACTTAGTACATTGTCGAAGGGGGACTACTGATAACCCAGTCCCATAGCTTCATCTGAAAGACCGTAGAAGGCAAAATCTCGCACTTCAGACTTTTTAAGCGACCATCAAAAGTACTTTTTTACTGGTAAGTCGTTAACATTTATAAAAAGGAGGGGGAAAATGAAAAAAAAATCGTTACTGACTTTCGTATTGATGCCGGCTTTTCTCTTATTGCTGCTTGCCTATTTCAGCCCGGCTTTTTCAGCATCTAACCAGCCGGTAGTGATTGGATTTATCGGGTCTTTTGACAGCGATGCCGGCAAAAGCACCTTGAGAGGCGCTGAAATCGCCATCGAGGAAATTAACGCGGCCGGAGGGATGCTGGGAGGTCGCATGATTGAACTTGTCAAAGCCGATACCGGCGAAGACGTGACCGAAGGCATCAAAGCCTACGAATATTTAAATGAGAAGGAAAAGGTAGATTTTATCATTTCAGGAAGCATTGACGATGTTTCTTTGGGGTGGCTGCCAAGAATGGCGGAATACCGGACACCGACGCTGGACACCTGGACCTCGGCCTATTCGGCCATCGAAAAGGTTAGTACGGAGTACGAAAAATACAAAATGTATTTTATGAATTGTCCGACGGATTATGCTCTCGGCACTCAATACGTCGATTTCGGCAAGGATGTGCTATCCAAGGATTTGGGTTACAAAACCACTGTAATTATGCAGGAAGACACTGCCTATGGTGCCGGAACCTTCGAATTCATCAAAGGTGACATCCTGCCGACGGCAGGCATTAAAATGGTGGATCATATTGTATACGATGTCAATACGGTGGATTTCAGCCCAATCTACAATAAGATCATAAAAACCAACCCGGATTTTATCTATTTAATCTCCTCGGTGAAATGCGTCGTCCCGACATCTCAATATGTAAAAATGCAGGTTCCGATACCCATTACAGGTATTAACGTGGCTGCCGTCGGCCGAGAATTCTGGAAGGATACGGGCGGCATGGGAGGTGGCATGTCCACATTAATGCCGCCGCCTACCATTGGAATGGATATGGACCCGCGCACAGAAAAATTTGTCAAAAAGTATCAGGCTAAGTATAAGACACGTCCGGTCTATCCCCACTTCAACGGGTTTAATGCCTATTACGGCATATACAATGCCGTCAGCGCCGCCGACCGTGCCGGTGGGTTCAAACCCTTGGATGCCTGGGTGAAGGAGATGGAAAACGAAGACCTCAAACTTTATAAAGATGGAAAGCTTTGGCTGCGATATGCCTACTGGAAGCCTGGAGAAGTGGAGCCCAGAACCGGTGTGGCCTTTACGCACAATGTAAAGGTTGACATTACACCACCGCTTGAGGACGGCCATCCCTCTTTGATCGTCGTTCAATGGTACACGGACGGAACGGTAAAATGTGTTTATCCGCCCAAATACGCCAACGGTCAGTTTACCGTGCCGCCGTGGGTAAAGAAGTAATGAGCGCAATAATTATACAGGGATTTCTCATAAGCGGCCTGTATGCCCTGGTTGCGGTGGGATTTACCCTGATTTTCAGCGTGGGCCGGGTGCTGAATCTGGCTTATGGTGTCTATATTATGCTGGGAGGTTACGCCTACTATACCCTTGCCCAAGTGCTGGAGCTTTCTAAGATAGTCGGGTTGCTGGGCGCCATCCTTGTCGGCATACTTTTTGGCATTATAACTTATTATGTCATAGTGAAACGCCTTCTGAGCAACCCCATTGCCGTTGAAATTTCAACGCTCATACTGGCAGTTGTCATGCAGGCTGTCATCGTTTTAATTTATTCACCGGCGCCCAGAGCTATCTGGCCCATCGTTCCCGGTATTTCGCGGGTACATGATGTCATCATCTCATGGAATATAGTCTTTGCCATGCTGACCAGCTGGATAGTTTTGGGGGCATTATTAATTTTTATCAGAAAAGCTCAGCTCGGCCGGGCGATCCTGGCCGTCTCCATGGATACAAAAGGCGCTTTGCTTTCGGGTATCGACCCTGAGCGCATCAATATTCTTACCTGGGCGTTGTCCGGTGCACTGGGAGCTCTCGCCGGCGTCTTCTTTGCATCCTATACTCAACTGGATCCCACCATGTGGGTTTCACCCCTTATAACGGCAGTTGCTGTCGTGATAATCGGTGGTATCGGCAGCATTATGGGCAGTCTGGTGGCCGCCCACATCGTCGGTTTTATGGAGACCATCACCACAACCCTGATCGCCCCGGAGTTAAGGGGCGTATTCACCCTGCTGCTGATTATCATAATCCTGGTCATTTTACCAAAAGGGTTGCTTGGCAAAGCGGAAACTTAAGTGCATGGGTTCCAGGTTCAGGGTTCTAAGTTCAAAGGTTACAGCTGTTGGAAGCTGCTAACTATATTGATCAAGATCCGCAGTACCCGACATCACCCTTTAGTCGAAAAGGCTTAATAAGAGTAGGTTAAAATTTTTTAACCCGGAACGTTGAACCCTAAACCACTGAACCTTGACTAATCTAAGGAGATGTTTTGAAAAAATCCCTGCCCTGGTGGCTGTTGTTCGCTGTCATCATGAGTACAATGCCGCTGCTGCTCTCCACAGGAACTCTCAGGATTTTTATTTTTGCGAATTTCATTGCGATTTTCGCCATGAGCTGGGATATTCTGTCGGGATATACGGGTTACATCAGCTTCGGGCATCCTTTTTTAATCGGGATTGCCGGTTATAGCAGTGCCATATTAACCCATCAATTCTCCGCCCCTTTATACATCAGTATGCCGCTGGCAATCTTGCTGACAATGGTCGCCGGCACCCTTTTCTTCTTTCCCGCTTTACGTACCAGAGGGACTTATTTTGCATTGGTCACCCTGGCATTTATGGAAGTGACCTATCATCTGGTTCAGGTTGTCAAGCCGCAAGTAACAGGTGGCAGCAGGGGATTAACCGGTCTGCCGCTGCTGATTACGGGTGCCGTACCGAATTATTATGTCTCTCTTTTTGCGATGCTATTGATTGCAATTTGTTTGTGGGCCATAGGCAACTCCGGCGTAGGGACGGTGCTCAGCGCCATACGTATGGACGAGGATGCAGTAAAAAGCGCCGGCCTGAACACTTCCAAATTCAAGTTGTTTGCTTTCACATTAAGCGCCTTGGTGGCAGGTATCGGCGGCGTTTTATACACCCATTATCTGGGATCGATTTCTCCCCGCGGCATGTTCGACATCAATTTTCTGTTCACCATATTGATCGCGGCCCTGATCGGCGGAGAACATACCATCGTGGGTCCCATAATGGGAGCTTACTTTTTGACATTTCTGCTGGAATTATTACGTCCTTACATTCCGGGCGCCTGGCGTTATTTGTTCTATGGCACGATCGCATTAACCGTCTACATGTATGCACCCAAAGGGCTTTACACGATTGTCGATGCTTTCCACAGTCGGATAAAGGGAAAAAAAATGAAGGGTAAAGGATATGACCGCCAAACTGCTTGAGTTGAAATCACTTACCAAGAAATTCGGCGGCATTTTTGCCGTGTATGATTTGAGCTTCCACGTTGACGAGGGAGAGTCGCTGGGTCTGATTGGCCCTAACGGTTCTGGCAAGACCACAACATTTAATTTGATTATGAATGAGCATAAACAGGATGAAGGCGAGATATACTTTAGGGGCAAGGAGATCTCCGGCTATCCAACCCATGAACGCGTAAAATTTGGTATCTCCCGCACCTATCAGATTCCACGCCCTTTCAACGATATGACGGTCACTAAAAATATCCGTGTCGGAGTAATGCCCGATGACATATTGCGCGTCATGAATATGAATTCCGAAAGTAAAAGGGAAAGGGAAATCGGAAACAGTGTCGGCTTTAAAGAACGCCAACTGCAGGCCCACCCCAATGAACTGTCAATGGGGGATCTTCGAAGACTCGAATTAGCAAGGACCATCGCAACCGACCCTAAGCTTCTGCTGCTCGACGAGGTTTTTGCCGGGCTAACGACCGCAGAAATCGCGGAATTATCCGAGCTGCTCAAAGAGAAGAAAAAGGAGGGCCTGACCTTTGTCATTGTCAGTCATGATTTAAAATCATTGGCCCCTCTGGTGGACCGGGTCGTGGTCGTTTCATTTGGCCAGCTCATAGCCCAAGGTTCATTTGAGGAAGTCATCGCTGATCAAAAGGTAGTAGAGGCATATTTGGGAACATGAGTGAATTTGGGAAAATTAATTGCCTACTGAAAATCATTAAAATTCCAAGCACTAAAAATCAAATTTCAAATAAATACCAATGACCAAAATTCAAAACTCATGCAATGGTTACGAGGAATTGATTAAGTGATCGAGATGTTTCGGTAATTGGAATTTCGGATTTGGATATTATTTGGCCCAATTTTAAGATCAGGTGGTGCTTGAGATTTGGGATTTTATCGGGTTTCTCAGACGAGCAAGGGTAGGCGCAATAGCATATCCTGAACACTTGTATGAAACTTCATGGAATGACGAATGATGATTGACGATTGACGAATTGTGGATGTCGCTTCGCTCTGCTATTTTTAGCAAATAAAATAGAAAGAACCGGCGGCTGGGCTGACACCTGAAACCTAAAACCTGAAACCAAAATTGAGACAACCATGGCGTTTCTGGAAATTCAAAATCTTGAAGTTTTCTACGGTAAGGCCTGCTCTCTGCATAAAGTCTCGCTTTCTGTTGAAAAAGGCGAGATTATCGGAATTATCGGTCCCAATGGTGCCGGCAAATCAACATTACTGGACTCGATCCTCGGGCTGACCCATTGTTACGGAGAAATTCTATTTGACGGCACCAATCTGCGAGACTTGTCTTCCACCGAAATTGTGCGCCGGGGAATTGCCTATGCCCCGGAAGCAAGAAATCTTTTTTCCTATATGGGGGTGAAAGACAATCTGTTAATTGGAGCTTATCGCGCCAAGAGAAATAAGGACAAAAACCTTCAGATGGTCTATGACTTGTTCCCGATACTTGCCAAACGTGGCAACCAGGAGGCTAAAACATTGAGCGGCGGCGAGCAGCAGATGTTGTCATTGGGCCGGGCGCTGATGTCCAATCCCAGAATGTTGTTGGTCGATGAGCCCACCATCGGTCTAGCACCGCTGGTTTGTAAGGAAATAGCCCAGGTTCTCAAAAATTTAAATCAAGAAAAAGACATTACCATTGTTATCACCGAGCAGAACGTGAATTTTGCCCTCACCCTTTCCGAGGAAATTTACCTGCTGGAGACCGGTACCATCAAAATGAAGGGCCGCCCCGACGAATTGAAGCAGGAAACATATATCCAAGAAACCTATTTTGGCAACTGAATTTTTTGCTTGACAATAGTTGATGAATTAAATATTACAACAAATAGATATAAATGTAATTTTTATTACACTTATATCCAAAGGCAGGAGGAAAGAACACCATGGAGCTAAAAGAAATTCAGGAAATTATCAAGGCCAAAAATATAACCACTTTGCGGCTTGAATATCCGGATCTTTATGGGATCAGCCGGGGCAAAATGATGCCGGCCAAACACCTGGAAGCGGTGACCGAAGAAGGCCTCGGCTTTGCCCAGGCGATATATGCCATCCACCTGGGCAACGATGTGGCCGCAGAAACCGGATGTGGTTATGAAATCGAATGGAAAGACATGACCATCATGCCGGACCTGAATACATTCGCTGTCCTGCCCTATCTTGAAGGTACGGCCCGATTGATCGGTAACGCCTTCAGAGATGGTAAACCCATACCTGTTGATCCGCGCCATTGCCTTCAACGCATCCTGAAAAAATACGCAGAAAAAAAACTGCGGGCTGTTTGCGCCTCCGAATTGGAATTTTTTCTTTTTGAGCCAAGCGCAGGCAGTCCCACCGAGTTGTACAATTCCAACCTGGCCTGTGTGTACCAACTCAACCCCACATGCGACAAAACAGGGTTTTTACATAAGCTCCAGAATACCTTGATGGACCTGGGTCTCGACATTCTTTACATGAACCACGAGTTTTTCCCAAGCCAATACGAAATCAACTGGAAACATGACGAAGCTCTGAAAATAGCCGATGACTCCTTCACTTTCAAATATGTCTGCAAGGAAATGGCGACCCAGAACAATTTGCATCTGACCTTTATGGGCCGTCCCACCACCGACGGCGGTGGTTCGTACAAACGCTATGTCCCCGACTCTTTTGCGCCCTACTATCTAGCCTGGGGTCTGGATAACCGCACGGTCTACTGCCGCGTTCCCGGCGAAAGGGGTGCCGCAACCCGGGTCGAAAACCGCGCCCCCTGCGCCTCGGCCAACCCCTATCTGATCTTTGCGGCCGCTTTTGCCGCTGGGCTCGATGGCATCGAAAATAAAATCGATCCGGGCGAACATGCGGTGGGCGATATTTACGGCGTGGAACCCGGCACTTATGATACCGTGCCCTTTTACCTCCGTGACGCCTTAGAAGAACTCAAGGCGGACAAGGTGCTGTGTGAGGCCATGGGCCCGGAACTGATACAAGCTTTTGTAGCCCTTAAAGAAGACGAATTGGACCGTTTCCGCAAACATGTTACGGATTGGGAGTTTAATGAATACTCCTTTCAGTTATAGTAAAGAACAAAAGTGCCTAAAATTTAAAATGCCTAAATTGTCGAAACGGAGGCGCTGGTCGCCGAATTAACCTGGGAGGTTCGCCATGTGCGGAATAGCAGGACTTATCGTCCAACAAAGTGAAACGCTGGAATCCGAC
>CALZJV010000283.1 GCA_945787595.1 uncultured Desulfobacterales bacterium
GGAATTGCCTTTTTTTATGTCGAGAAAAGGGCTCGCGAACCGATTCTTTCTCTGGATTTTTTCGGGAGCAGGGCATTTAGTATCGGCAATGGTTCTGCGTTTCTGGCGAGTTTTACGATTTTTTCCCTGTTTGCATATAGCCCGCTGTTTATACAGGGGGCTTTGGGGAAAACACCGTTGCAGATGAGTGTGGCGATGCTGTCGTTGAGCCTGGGATGGTCTGTCGGCGCCTTGGTATGCGGACAGATTATCAATCGTTTCGGCCAGAAGCCGTCGACAGTCTTCGGCTCCCTGTGTCTGGCTGTTGGCGGTGGGATTATGATCACCTTTTCAACCGGCACTTCCCTAGCGGCCTGCTCTATCGTTTTGGGATTCGTCGGCGTTGGTATGGGTTTTGTTTCGATGGCAACCCTCCTTGTGGTGCAAGACAGCCTTGACAAATCGGATCTGGGGGTTGCAACAGCCTCCCATCAATTTTCCAGAACCCTGGGGGGGACCATCGGTGTCGGTATATCCGGAAGTTTCGTAACCGTGGCACTTTCAAATGCTATGGAATCTCTGTTGAGTGCCGGTTTGAACAATTTGCCGCCGTCTTTGAATGTTCAGATGAAACAGAGCATTGAAAATATATTCCGGCCGGAAGTCCAGGCGCTGCTTGCCCCGGAAATCCAAAAAACGATGCAGCAGGCGGTGGCACAAGGCGTTTCGATGGTGTTCTGGATATCTTTTTTTGCCTCCCTGTTATGCCTGATCCTAAGCCTTCTTATCCCGGTGAGAACCGTTCCACGGCCAAAATAAGCTGCTGACTGCAGCAGCATCAAGTTATTTAGAAACCGGGAGACTATGAATCTTTAAAAGACCTTACCATTAATGGTGGCTGACCGGGCGTTGACAATCAGGCAGAAGCCCCCATTTTTATGATTAATTCATCATTCCAATGCTAAAACCAAAAGGAGGAAAATTATGATCATTGCCAATGAAAAAGATGTCCACGCGATAATAATGGAGAGCCCGGAAGTTAAAAATGCCGCCATGAAAGCATTGATCTCACCAACGGAGGGCTGGGATGGATATGTCATGCGGGTGATCGAACTGGCGGAAGGCGGCTACAGCCCCCGGCATGCCCATGAGTGGCCCCACATCAATTACATACTTGAAGGCCATGGCTGCCTGCATGTCGATGGCAAAGACACCCCCGTTGAGGCGGGATCCTATGCTTATGTCCCAGCCGGCAGCCGGCACCAGTACAGAAATGAAGGCAGCGGAATGTTCAGATTTATTTGTATCGTGCCCCAGGAGGGGCATGTTGTATAATAATACTAGTAAGCATTGCCGCAATATCCTCAGATTATTTTGATATCGAAATAGGTCAGATCGCCCGGCGTCAAGCATTTGCCGTCCTTTGGGTCTAAATAATCCAGTGATTGTAATCGTCCAGCCGATTCAGGAGATGCACTTGATTATGGCCATACCCCTAACCACCTAAATTTTAGTGTTGTTTCAATTAGATAGACCTCAATTGGCTGTATACGATACCATCCAAAAGCATTCCCCCGATTTTTTAGTGTAGCGAGTTTTTCATTTGGCTCTAATTTTGCATATCTATTTGTTTCCTATACCAATACGAAACCGCAAAGTAAGTCTCGAGATAATTGACCAATCTGAAGGAACTCCTTTTGTTCCTGGTGATAACTGAAATTTTCGACCCCATAAGGAAGAATCATGGCAGGTAAAAGCATCGAACTCATTGACAAGAGACATAACGCTTATGTTGAAACCGGCGCTGAGATGAGCCTTGCAGCAGAAGAGCTCGGCTTTTGCGGGAAATGCACCTTTGTTGGTCAAAAACAGGACCAATACATCGTTGTTACGCCACCGCCGAAATTTCCTAAACTTGAAAATAAGCTGCGCCAGGCCGGTCGAATTATGGTCACATATTCATTTGAAGGGGATATTTTTGAATTCACATCCGAATTAAAAGAAATTAATTACAAACCTTTGATGTTGTTATTGCTGCAATATCCTGTGTCGGTTGAAAAAAAGGAGCTTCGTTCTCAGAAAAGGATTAGCTGTTTTATTTCCGCTAAAATGGAAGTCAACAGCGAAACACAAGACGGGATTATAAAAAATATCAGCAAATTAGGTTGTCGGTGTGTCTTTGAAGCTTCTAGAAAACTGGAAAAAACATTACGAATTGACGACCACATTGCCTTGGTTTTTGGCTTTCCGGGAATTTTTGAAAAGCAGGATATTAAAGGCAAAATAAAGAATATCCGGATGAAAGAAAATAGCTTAGACGTCGGTATCGAATTTCTGAATATGGCTTGGTGGATTCCGCCGTATGATGCAGATTGATCCATATGATTTCGAACCCGGCATTCGATAGTCCCTTAATTCCTTAACTCCGATAGGCATAGGCGCTTCAGGATAAGGAATGCAGAAGTGTCTATTCTCGGAATCAAGGTATTCGAAGAATTATCAACCTACAATTAGCCAAACATAAGTCTAAAAGCACTATGGAATATTTAGAAAATCGTTCAAAGGCAGCCAGCAAAAGCAGAGTATATCTAGATTTTTATAAGCTAGAGGAACCACCTTTCTCAATTACGCCAGATCCTGAGTTCCTCTTTCTCTCCCAAACCCATCAAAGCGTGATGGAGAGGGTTCTATACAGTATTGAAACCAAGATGGGATTTATCCTTCTAGCGGGAGAGGTTGGAACCGGTAAAACAACTATTTGCCGGTCTATTATCGACACTCTGAGCGAAAAAGCTGAAATCGTCTATATCATTAATCCGTCTCTTTCCGGCAGAGCCCTGATTGCAAGTATATTAGACGATTTGGGTTTGCCGTACGCTGCGGATGCCTCCAAAAAAGACCTTATCGATCAGCTCAATAATTTTCTTTTATATCGCGATTGCAACAAGCCCGTGGTGATCATCGTTGACGATGCTCAAACCATGTCGCTTGAAGTGCTTGAAGATCTGCGCCTGCTTTCCAACCTGGAAACCGATAAAGAGAAAATGCTTCAAATGGTGATTGTGGGACAGCCCGAGCTAGAAGATAATCTGTTGCGACCCGAAATGAGGCAGCTAAAACAGAGGATTTTCGTCAATTGCCGGCTCGAACACTTAAAAGCCCATGAAGTTGAAAGCTACATAGATAGACGGCTATTTATCGCCGGAAGTAGCGGCCAAGTTCAATTTAACCGCGGGGCGAAACGAGCAATCGCCAAAAGTTCAAAGGGAATCCCCCGTGTGATAAATAAAATCTGTGATTATGCCTTGACTGCCGGCTATGTGGCCGATGAATTCGTCATCAGGAAAAAACATGTCACAATAGCCTTAACCGAGCTAGGGGATTTGGAATTAAACAAAAAATTATTTGGCAAAGCACATTTTCAAACTCATGTATGGACACGAAAATTATGGTTTGCAGCTACGCTGAGTCTCGCTGTTACTCTGCCCATCTTTTTGTATTCGCAGTCAGATCGATTTAAATCCCTCCAGACTTATGTAACTGCTCTGTTTTTTGCGAGTCAAAATTCTTCAATTGCGGATTCCAGTCACTCCATAGATGCACATGCAGCTTCCGGTGGTCTCGTAATTAATAAAACCAATCATCCAGGCACGCCGCTTTCTCACTTAATCCCAGCGGCAAAAATGGATAAAAATAAACGATCGAAGGTCCTTAACCAAGATAAAAAATATATGAGTGCAGTGAATTGGATCCCTGCCTACCAACCGTTTGTGATCCAACTAGGATCCGTTAAAACCTTTGAACAGGTGACCAGAGCCGTCTCCAGTTACGCTTTAAAGGGTTTGGATACTCATTGGGATTGGATAGACTCAGGGGAAAAAGGGAAATGGTATCGAATTTTTGCAGGACATTTCGAATCAAAAGCCGAGGCACTAAAAGCTAAAAGCGACCATCATCTAAAAGATTCCTTAATCCGTTTCAATCCATGGACTGTGCTGGTCGGGCAATATCCCGATATCAAAATCTTGACATCAATTCGATCCTTACTGCGCGAAAATCATTTTGACAGTCTCATCGTGAAAAGTTCCGAAGAGATCAACTGGCTCCTGACAGGTGCATATGCCACTAGGCAAAGGGCAGAAAAAATTGCTAAAGAACTCCAAAAATTGCACTTTTCAGCTCAAGTCGTGCCACGATGAGTTCAATCATAACAAAATGATTTGAGCACATATATAAGGTTTGGACGAATTTCGATCCGACACAATGGGGATGTTTATGAGCCTGCTAAATGACGCTCTCAGAAAAAAAACCAGTGATGACAATAAAAAGGAAACCGGCTATTTAGATCGAAGGCATTTTGCACAGCGCAATGTGAATGGGGGCAAAATTTCTCGCATCTTCGGATTGCCGCTTCTGCTGGGCGGCTTGGTCTTCGGTATCTGGTATTTTTGGGGTTCTCTATCCGCCCAACCAAATTCGCCGGTTGCTGCAAGCAGTATCTCAAAAGATATCGAGATGAATGAATCCGATCTCCATTCAGCGCTCAAAAAGGATGAGATTGAGGAAGTTGAGTCCGCGTCCCACATGCTAAAGCCACAAGGAGAAATAACACCAGTGGAGGAATCGGTCGAGATAGATACGATTAAAAAAACCGAGCCACCGGCAAAGCGTCGCATTAAAAAAGTATCGACACCACTACCGAAGAAAGCTAAGAAAAAGTCACGCTTTGCAAAGAAAAAAGTGCCCCAGAAGCCGCCCAAGGTAAAAGAAAAGCCCTTTGCTTCCAACCAGGACGCCCTTTTTCTTCAAAAGGCCCTTCGCTATCATCGGCAGGGCAAATTTAATCAAGCCATCCAGATGTACCAACAGGTGCTCAAGGTCAAGCCCGATCATCGGGATGCTTTGTTTAACCTCGCTTCAGCATATATTCAACTGACTGCTTACTCGGAAGCATATCCCCTGTTGAAAAAGTTGAGAAGTTACG
This sequence comes from uncultured Desulfobacterales bacterium, assembly GCA_945787595.1. The sequence continues at coordinate 4,964 of CALZJV010000283.1, forward strand.
ACTATGGGAATCCGGATGTTTTGGTAAACCTGGCAATCGTTGAAATAGGTATGGGAAAAGCAGCTGAGGCGATCCATTTGTTAGACTTGGCAACCAAACAATCCAAGGAGCCGAACTTTAAAATCAATTTTCACCGGGCAGCCGCCTTAAGCCGGCTCGGCCGGTTGGAAGAAGCGCTACTTTCCTATAAAACAGCCGAAGAACTCAACCCCAAACATTCTGCCCTGAATTTTAACTTAGCGGTGCTTTGCGATAAACTGCATAAGTATAAGGAAGCCGTTAATTATTATCAAACATATTTACGGCATAGTGACAATTTGCCACGCGATGAAGAAAACAAAATTGAATCTCGAATTAGCTCCCTGCGGGCGTATTTGGCTGGAAGCCGGAGTTAACCCCAAGGTTGCACAAACAACATTGCAAATAATGTCTAATCGTCCGTTATAATAACCGATATCATAGTGAAAACTCCAGTTTCCGGATGCCCTCTTTTGTGAATTCATCCGACTCCGCTCTTCGAGCTACGACGGGACAAGAAGGATGGTGACGATTTTGCCATGTTGTTTAGCCCCTGCTATGGCCACGTTAGTGTAAAACCGGAATTGGTAGAAACAGATAGAAAGATAGGGTCGTGAAATGAAAAAGCGAATTGGTGATATATTAATTCAAATGGGTTTTATTGACCAGGGCCAATTGGAAATGGCGCTGATAGAGTCAAAAAAAACCGGCGCCATGCTGGGAGACGTGCTGCTTCGACTTGACTGGATCACCAATGAGCAGCTCCAAACTGCTCTTGCAGTTCAAAGCGGCGCCGAAATTCTAGACACATCATCGGTGACCATCGATCATGCGTTGATAGCCAAAATTCCGGTTGAATTTGTCAGTGAGAACAATGTGTTCCCTTTTGCCCAAGAAGACAAGACCATAAAGGTGGCGACTGCCAATCCGTTTGATGTCTTAACCAGAGATGAAGTGGCACGAATGACGGGGTGCCAGGTGAAAACTTATCTGGCACCTAAAGAATGGATCAGCAATGCCGTCGAACTTCACTACAAGCGAGCACGCACGATAGATGAAGATATTGATAGCCTGACCCTCAGCGATGTCAGCGAAAACACGCCGGCCGAAGGTCAATTCGTAAAACTGGCCGATTTATTGATAGAAAAAGGAAATGTGCTCGGTGCTAGTGATATCCACATTGAGCCGGATAACAACTTGGTCCGTATCTATTATCGCAAAGACGGCGTGTTACAGCAAAAACATATTTTCCCCAAAAGTTATCACCAAAGCCTGACGACACGCTTCAAAATCATGGGAGAGATGGATATCTCCAATGTCAACATCCCCCATGATGGTCGCTTCAAATTCAAGGGGAGCGCACAGGAAATTAGCCTAAGAGTGTCGACATTTCCGACCCATTTGGGGGAAACGGTAGTTTTAAGACTCTTAAAATATACTGATGTCGTGGGAGATATTTCACGTCTTGGTTTTGAAGAGAAAGACCTTGAGAAGTTCATTAAGAACCTGAAGCGTCCTTACGGTTTGATTCTATCTACAGGTCCTACCGGATCGGGCAAAACCACAACCCTTTATTCCGCTTTGGTGAAAATCAACAATCCGAGTATAAATGTAATGACCATTGAAGATCCTATCGAGCATGTCATTCCCACCGTCCGACAGACCGCCATTAATGCAAAGGCCGGGTTGACATTTGGCAATGCTTTGCGGTCGGCCATGCGGCAGGACCCCGATGTCATTCTCGTCGGTGAAATCCGGGATCAGGAAACGGCCGAATTGGCCCTAAGGGCCTCCATCACCGGTCACCTTGTACTATCCACTTTGCATACCAATGATACTGCATCAGCCATTAATCGAATGCTCGATCTGGGAATCAACACGAGCATCCTGGCATCTACGTTGATCATGGTGGTGGCCCAAAGGCTGGTACGTAAAATTTGCCCCCACTGTGCGACTGCCGAACCCCCCGGGCCTGAGTTGACAGAGCTTTTTATACGCAATGACCTTGAACCGCCGGCCGATGTCCCCAAGGCCGTGGGGTGCCAGAGTTGCGATAATACCGGATATAACGGCCGAAGCGGAGTTATAGAGGTTCTTGAAGTAGACCGAGCCATGGAGGAGCTGATATCTTCCGGCGCGATTCATAGCAAAATCGAGGAAACCGCCTCGCAGTCCGGAACCTGCCTGATGTTTAAACAGGCATTAAAAAAAGTTGCCTGCAAAACTACCTCGATCGAAGAAATCCAACGGGTGATTGCATATGCCTAGTTACAGCTATAAAGCCATAGATGATACCGGCAAAATTAAACGTGGAAAAGTTGTCGCACTGGCGGAACATGATGTCGAGTCGCGGATAACACAAGAAGGTTTGACCCTTATTCAAAGTAAAGAGTTGAAAGAAACTCGACTGCCGAAAGTCTTCACCGGAGCAAAAGTCAAACCGCGACTTCTCATCGAGCTCTACCGCAGGCTGTCCCAAACATTGGAGATGGGTCTGCCGATCGTCACGGCTTTAGAAGAAAATTCTAAAATGTTGCCTTCAATAAGCCTGAAGAGAACTCTCAGTGAAGTTCGAATTGGAATTGAAGGCGGTCATACCCTGCATGAAGCCCTCTCCCGTTTCCCGTCGATTTTTAGCAAGCTCGATTTGAGTATTTTCCTAATAGGCGAGCAAGCAGGTATCATGCCCCAGTGCCTGAAAGACCTAGCCGATTTTCATGAATGGAAGGAAGACATCAGATCCACGATCAAAAAAGCTGCCATTTATCCTTGTTTTGTGCTAGTGGCCCTTACTGCCGTGATCGG
>CALZJV010000284.1 GCA_945787595.1 uncultured Desulfobacterales bacterium
TAGCCTAAGACTGAAAAACCACCAAATCTGGCAGGTTTCTTAATAAAACACAAGCACATAGCTTGGTCCGACAAGAGAAACATTATCGACCACGGAGGGTAACATGTTCGACGGGTTTTCCGTAAAACGGTTAGGCCTTGACGAAGGTATCGACATCCATTTGCGGGTCGGGGGATCCGGACCGCCGCTTTTGTTGCTACACGGCTATCCGCAAACCCATGTCATTTGGCACAAAATCGCTCCGTTTCTGGCAAAACGGTTTACTGTGGTCGCAGCCGATCTGCGTGGCTACGGTGACAGTTCTAAGCCGGACGGCGGCCCAAACCATGAAAACTACAGTTTCCGAGCCATGGCCAGAGATCAGGTGGCTGTGATGGAAGCGCTCGGGTTTGAGCGCTTTATCGCGGTGGGTCATGATCGGGGAGCGCGGGTCATCCATCGAATGGCCCTCGATCATCCGGATCGGGTTGATAAGGCTGTTCTGATGGATATTCTGCCGACGCTGTTCATGTACGAGAACACCGACATGTCATTTGCCGGGGGCTATTTCCACTGGTTTTTTCTGATCCAATCATACGATTTCCCTGAGCGCTTAATCGGAGCCGACCCGGAATACTACCTGATTAAAAAGTTTCAAAAGGGGGTCAAAACAGAATCGGCCTTTTCTAACGAAGCAATGTCGGAATACATTCGTTGTTTCAAGAATCCGAAGACCATTCACGCCTCCTGTGAGGACTATCGAGCAGCGGCCAGCATTGACCTGGAGCATGATCGCCTGGATCTGAATCGCAAGCTTGCCTGCCCCTTGCATATCCTTTGGGGCCGGCTGGGCATCTTGGGGCAGCTTTTCGACGTTTTACCCCCATGGCGGGAGAGGGCAAACCACGTATCGGGCCGGTCATTGGACTGCGGCCATTACTTGGCGGAGGAGGCCCCCAAAGAGACTTTGGCTGAGATATTCGAATTTCTGACCATACTCTAGAGGACGGCCAACACCTTGGCTCTCTTGTCGGACCAAGCTATATGCGTGTTTTTTATTAAAAAACTTGTTAAAAATGGTGGTTTTTCAGTCTTAGGCTGCACTTTTCAGGGCCAAAAACACGGTTGTAAGGACTTTTGGGTTCCTTAAACTCATATCCTTCATTATTCTTCAACTCTCTTCGGCCTATTGCTTTTGCACCCAGTTTAGCTTGGGTAATATGCCACACATAGCCAGGTAGATGATGTCTGTTTGCGCGGGCCATTGATAATTAAATTCGCCTGGTTGAATAAATACCAGTTCCAATCTGGTTTTCCTTAAAACCACTTTTTTGCTATCAAAAAGTTGGTTCTAAGGCCCTATACAACCCCTCGCTTAGCAGCTAATTCGTTGCTTTCCAATTGGTTAATTTGGTCCGACAAGCATTCAAGCATTCAAACATTCAAGCATTCAAGCAAAGGCTCCCTCGAGGCGGGTAAATTGGCAGATCTGGTGGTCCTTACCGGCGACATCTTCAAAACGTCCTCGGCAGAACTACTGGGACTCAACGTTGATCTGACAATGGTCGATGGTGAAATAGTTTATCGCGAGAACCAATCTTTCGCCGAATAGTGCCCCGTCTCAGATAATTTGATTTTTATAGTGGCAATATAAAATATCGCTCGAATACATACATTTGCCCTAGCTGTTTATCGGAGACGGGTAAATCCGAAATTCCAATACCCCGCCTCGGCGGGGAACAAATTCCAATGACCGAAAGATTAATGATCAAAACTAGCGATAACATGCTCGCAAAGTGGGTAAGGCTACAATCAGATTGCCATTTTTCAAGCTGTCACAGCCAGAACGTAAAAGCGGCAGGTTAAATCCTGCCACATGACAGCGCCGTTGGCGACATCCACAAACCAGGCAGCGGTGAAGCTCCTTCTATCTGAGGTCCACAACCAGGGTTTATTTTGATCGAACCAAGCCGGTGAACAGAAATCCTCAATACGCTCCTTGGGGTGCAAAAGGGTGGCCAGTTCCTCCACGGTGGGAAGGCGCCAGGCTGCCGAGTCATGGTTCTCCCGGTTGAGCGCTGCCAGGTATTCGCCGGTTTCATACCAGGCCATGGGCAGGTGTGAAATCAGGGATGCCCAGGTCAGACCGCTGGATCGGTCGAAAACACCGGCGGGCAGGAATGAAAAGTCATTTATCCGATAGGCCTCCGGGCGAAAAAGCGAATCCAAAAAGTCAAAGGGAGCCTTGTCCCGCACTCCTGTCTTAATTGCCTGGTGCCGCAGACCTGACGGACCTGGGACGGCAACCTCATCCTTGGCCTCCTCCAGCATGCATCCGGCCTCCTGTCGGGACAGCCAATCCCTCTCCAGTTCATCAAGGGCCTCCGCCATCAGCCAGACATCTGCAAAGCGATCTTGGGCACCGGCGGCCAAGGCACGGCAGAAGAAATCCTGCCAAATCCGGCTCAAAAGGGGATGCTCGACCGGTCTCCCGCCCTCCTGGAGCAGCAGTCCCGTAGCAAGCCGATGGAGGAGGACGCCGACGGAGTAAAGATCCGCGCGACCATCCACCTCTTCCGGGTTGGTTTCCTGCTCCGGAGCGGCATAGTATGGTGAGCCTACCTTGAGCGACCGTGGAGTGGGCTGAACCTCTCCACGGACCTTGGACAACCCCAAATCGATAATTTTGATACAGCCGTCGCCGGTGAGCATGAGGTTGAAGGGTTTGATATCCCGGTGGATGATGCCAGCTTGGTGCAGGCAGGCCAAGCCCGCCAGGGTCTGACGGGTGTAATCCAGGGCCGTGAGGGGGGGTAGGGAACGGCTGGGTTTCTCAACGATATAGGATTCGCCGATCAGTGTGCCGAGGTTCATGCAATAATACTCCATGGCCATGAACAACGTATCGCCCGTGTCGCCCAGATCCCAGACAGCAGCGACATTGCGGTGATCGCAAGCCGCCATGGCTCGGGCTTCGTGAATGAAACGGGACCGGACCTCTTCCGTTCCGAGGATGGTTACCAAAATCTCTTGGGGCTGCAGCACCTTCAGAGCCATGATGCGCCCCAAATCCTCCCGCAGCACCTTGTAGACGCTCCCCATGCCGCCGCGCCCTAGTCTTCCCAACACCTTGTATGGTCCAATATGCATGATCTATCCTTACCACAGCCTCGAAGCATTATATTCAGGAAAACCGCGCTCCATAATCTTGTCCACGGTGGTCTGGATATCGTAGGGTATGAAGCGCACCTCGATGCTCCCTTCAACCGGATCCCAGATCACATATTTGGCGCGATTGTCACCGTCACGAGGCTGACCGACACTGCCCACATTGATGATATATTTGGATTTATCCAACACCACCCGATCTTGACGTAACGGATTGCGATCGGCCTTACGGCCATCCCATGCCACCAGCTCTAAATCGTGGGTGTGCCCCACAAACGTTAGTTTCGGCCCTGGAGTCAGAAACCATCTGGCAATCTCATCGGTATCTTTTTCAAATAAATAGGTTTTGACGGAAGCCGGTGGGAAGCCATGCACAAAAAGGTTGTTGTTCAGGGTGTGGGTATTGGGCAGGCCAGCAATAAAGTCAAGACTGCCGGGGCTTAACAATTCCTCCGACAGACTTAAGCCCTTCCTCACTTTGGGATTGAACCATTTTCTTTCCAGCTTGAACAAGATGCCGAGTTCATGATTACCCATGGTACAGCAAACATCGATCTGGCGAATCTTTTGAATCACCTCCTCTGGATTGGGTCCGTATCCGATCAAATCTCCGATGCAGACAATTTTCTCGATCCTTTGGCTGCATACATCTTCTAAGACAGCATCCAAGGCTTCCAGGTTACCATGTATATCCGACATGACGGCAATCTTCATACAACGCCTCTTCCAAGGGTATCCCATAACCCGTCCTGGCTGCGGGATCGATTAACTCTTGTTATCTCTTTTATCTCTTGCTATCTTTTATCTCTTGTCGGACCAAGCTATGTGCTTGTGTTTTATTAAGAAACCTGCCAAATATGGTCGTTTTTCAGTCTTAAGCTGCACTTTTCGAGGTCAAAACACGGTTGTAAGGACTTTGGGGTTCCTTAAAACCACCTTTTTGCTATTAAAAAGGTGGTTCTAAGACCCTATACAACCCCTCGTTTAGCATCTATTTCATTAATTTTCAATTAGTTAATTTGGTTCGACAAGCATTCATCGCAAGCATTCATCTGTGGGGAACCATGCACGCACATTTCTCCACCGTGCCGTTATATCGCTGGTGGTGCGCAACAAATGGGCACGCCGCCTTTTTTGCTTGATGGAAGACTTTTCTATGGCGACAAGCCCAATTTTAGAAAGAGTCAAACATAGACCTGACCCCTCCCATTAAAACCTGCCTTAAAAAATTCCGCCCGCAGGCATACCGGTGAGCGATGTTCAAACTGGCTTGAAATCGCAAACGCGGCCTAAAAAAATGAGCTTGACAACAAAACCTGCTTTGTTTATTCGGATGGATATTGTTTGCGTTAATGGGTGCTTCAATATGTTGGGTTGCAGCTGAAGCCGATACACACTTCGCAATTTTCCCTTGATAGGCACCGAAAAAGCAATGTCCTATCTCTACTCGATAATTCTATTTGTCGCTAATATTGACATTGCTGTCTGTAGCGCGTATACAAAAGGATCATTTCATTAAGTTTCCGCCCCACACAACCTGCCAAACATAAAGGAGGACGACATGAACCCGTCTAATTCATTAAAAAGATTGCCGCCGGCTATAATCCGTTTTGCAACCTCACTATTAGTCCTACTCTTTTTGTTCAGCTCCTTACCGAGTGCTTTCGCACAACAGCAATCGTTGCAGGACATTTACGAGGCAGCTAAGAAGGAGGGCACGGTTGTATGGTATGTCACTTTTCCGCTGGATGAGGCGACACCCATTGCCAGGGTTTTTGAGGATCGTTACCCCGGAATAAAAGTAGAAATTGTGCGCGGCAGCGGTACAAGGCTTGCTGAAAGATTTGAAACCGAGTACCGGGCAAACCGTCAAATGTGTGATGTTTTTACGGGCGCTTTACTGGATCCGTTTCTAGCTTATAAAAGGTCGGGTTGGCTAACGGAATGGAAAGCCCCCGAAGGCAAGGCGATTCCTGATAACTATAAAGATGAAGGATTTTGGTACCTGGAGGGTATCACGATGTCGAGCATGCTTTTTAGTCCCGACCGAGTGAAAAAGGAAGAAATCCCAACCGAACCGATGGATCTTGTAAAACCGCATTGGAAAGGCCGTGTGGGTACGATTCCATCCTGGGCCACCGGCACCGGCTTTGAATTCGCATACTACGTCGAATACGTCCTCGGTCATAAAGATTATCCAGTTAAACTAAAAGAGGTCGAACCGAAAATGCAGTCCGCCCAGGCAAAGCTCGTGCGCATGGTCACCAGCGGAGAGATCGACCTTGCATTCCCCATTGCAGATTATAATTTGTACCGATTCAAAAAACGCGGAGCCAAAATAGAGGGAGTCTACCCCAAGGACGGCGCACCGACAAACACTCGTCCGGTTGCCATTCCGGCGAATGCGCCGCACCCCAATGCAGCTAAACTTTTCCTCAACTGGCGATTGTCAGAAGAAGGCCAGATTCTTATGCAAGATGGTTTTGGTATGCGATCCGTTCGCAAGGGGATTCCCCCTGTCAAAGGCTTGGCTCCGACCGAGGATATCAAGGTATTGATTTTTGATCCTGAAAAGGTACGGCCCGTGCGCAAGGAAATCATCAATCGTTGGCGATCAGTTTTCGGTGGTTGATCATCTGGAAATTTCTAAGAACCTGAAAGCCCAGCGTGGACAGACGACCCAATGGTTCATCCAGGTAGGCACTTACGCACTTGTCGTCTTTTTGGTGCTGTCCCCATTGCTGATGCTGGGCTATGGAAGCCTCCGGACAGCCCCCCCAGGGGCAGAAGGAGGCTTTACCCTTGATAATTTCGATGAAATCCTAAGCGAACGTTATATACCCGCCTTAAAAAACACTTTAATTGTCGGTATCAGCTCAGCGATCGGTTGTGCCCTGTTCGGAACCTTTTTAGCATGGGTGGTGTTTCGAACCAACCTTCCCGGGCGACAATGGCTCGGTATTTTGCTGACGGCAACTTTCTACTTCCCCTCATTTTTAACCGCCGAGGCCTGGGCCGTTTTGCTTGCACCAAGAAGCGGGCTCATTAATAATTTGATTCGAACCGTTCTGCCGGGTTTTGGAGGGATTAATATATACTCTATTGCGGGTATCGTCTGGGTTACGACGCTTGCTTACCTACCCTATACCTTTTTATTCCTAGCCGGCCCATTCCAATCCATGGATCCATCGCTGGAAGAGGCCGCGTCGACTTCCGGTGCCAATCGCTGGCGGGTCGTGTTTACAATAACCACGCCGCTGGCTTCCTATGCGATTTTGTCGGGAGGGCTTATTACGTTCATCCTTGCAATAGGATTGTTCGGCGTACCGGCCATCATTGGGATGCCGTCACAGATTTATGTACTGTCTACTCAAATTTACAGTCTTTTGGAATTCTATCCCAGCAACTATCAGGTGGCCGCCGCCCTCTCGGTTTTATTGATGATGTTGACCATCACGGCCGTTTGGGTCCAAAGATACATCACGACCCGGCAAACCTATACAGCTATAACGGGCAAGGGATATCGGCCCCAGCCGTTCGACCTGGGAAATTTGAAATGGACGGCCTTCGGAATCTGTGTAACATATCTTTTGCTGGCAGTGGTGCTGCCCGCTGCCTCGCTGCTCTACGTCTCGCTAAAACCTTTTTACGATGGTAAAATAGACTTCACCCAGTTGACACTGTATCATTATAAAGAAATCCTTTTTTCTTATCCGATCACCTGGCGAGCCTTTCGGAACAGCATGATTTTGTCAACCGGGGGCGCAACGATCGCTATTTTGCTCTGCGCGGTTGTCTCCTACATGGTTATCAAGGGACGCATGCGCCTCAAGGGCCTGCTGGAAACATTGGCCATGTTGCCTTCGGCGGTTCCCGGACTGGTGATTTCGGTGGGATTGCTGTGGGCCTATATCCGGACACCTATTTACGGCACTATCTTCATCCTTTTGGTCAGCTACATTACGCACTATCTGCCACTCGGATTTCGTATTGTCTCTTCGAATCTGGTACAATTGGACGACTCACTGGAAGAATCGGCCAGAGTCGCCGGAAGCTCTTGGCTAAGAACGTTTAGCTCTATTATATTGCCTTTGATCCGTCCCGCAATGATCAGCGGCTGGCTGCTGCTTTTTGTTGCATTCTTCAGAGAACTTTCATCGGCGGTCTTTCTGTGCACGCATGGAAACGAGGTGTTGTCTGTTGCAATATGGGATCTGCATACAAACGGAAATCTGGGCATGCTCAGTGCCCTCGCGATTTTGATGTTGATGGTTGTATACAGTGTTTTTTTTATCACGAATTGGTTCGGCAAGAGCATGACCAAGGAAAGCAATTAAGGGTGAAAAACAACGGGGGGCGCAATGCCTGGAATATCTATTCGATCTCTGCTTAAAAAATTTGGAGATTTAACGGCACTTGACGCTATCAGCTTTGAGGTTGCAGAGGGGGAAGTTGTTTCCATCCTAGGACCAAGTGGATGTGGTAAAACGACCACTTTGCGCTGCGTTGCGGGATTAGAGCACGGAGATTCGGGACAGATATTTATCCAAGATCGGCTCGTATCCGATTTCAGTCAAAATTACTATCTTCCCCCGGACCAGCGAGATATTGGAATGGTCTTTCAGTCTTATGCGAATTCCGAAAGATAAAATCAACAAAATGGTGAAGCATACTTTGAGTTTAGTCGGAATGCAGGATTTTGCGGACCGGCAGGCAACCAAACTCAGCGGTGGGCAGCAGCAACGGGTGGCACTTGCACGAGCGCTGGTGGCAGAGCCCAAAGTTCTTCTACTGGATGAACCGCTGAGTAATTTAGACGCCAAGCTGCGGGATCAAACCCGTTTTGAAGTTCGGCAAATTCAAAGGCGACTTGGTGTCACGGCCCTTTATGTCACCCATGACCAGGGCGAGGCCATGGCAATTAGCGATCGTATTGTCGTTATGAATCAGGGTAAAATAGAGCAGATAGGTCCACCGCGTCAAATCTACCAAAAACCCAGCTCAACGTTTGTGGCCGACTTCGTCGGATCATCCAATTTTTTCGATGTGTCGATTCTCGCAATCGGTCCGGAAGGATATCTGATGGCTGCGCTCGATAACGGTCAAAAGATTCTGATACCCCAAACGGATGTCAAGGAGGATAAGGTTACAATCTCGCTTCGACCTCAGTACTGCACTGTCCTTCCCGAAGCAGCCGAACAGATCGAAGAGGAAAACCGATTGAAAGGACAGATTACCCGTATCACCTATTTCGGTGAAAGAAGTGAAGCATTGATAGGTATCGGCCAAATCGAACTGCTCGTATACATTCCGTTGGACATGAACTTTAACACCAACGATCGCGTACAGGTCGCTTTTTCACCCCAAAACTGCATTCCCTTAAAAGTTTGAAAAAATGCGAATTTGGCTAACTTAATTACAACAGGAGGTACACAAAGATGAAACTTATTTCTTTTAGCATAAACGGTGACACCCGGATCGGTGCGGTTGTCGGCGACACGGCGGTGGATCTGACTGCCACCTTGGCCAAGGCAGGCCAAACCATACCAAACGACATGGCTGCCTTTCTCGGATTGGGGGAAGACGTCATGGACCGGGCCAGGACAGCCGTGCAGCAATTCGAGAAAGGCGATCAGGGTATCGTAACGATGCCGCTGGACAGCGTTACACTGCTAGCTCCGATACCACGTCCCCCCAAAATCATGATGGGTGGGCGAAATTATCTGAAGCACATCGATGAACTGCGCGAAAAAACAGGAGAAGATATTCCTGTACCGCCCTTTCCACGTATATTCAGCAAGTACCATACATCCGTCGTTGGCCCCGGCATGCCGGTCATATACCCGAAGCTATCTAAAATGTTAGATTTCGAAGGCGAGCTCACCGTCGTCATCGGCAAGCCGGCCCGCCGGGTTAGCGAGGAAGATGCTTACGCCTATATAGCCGGATATACAATCGTCAATGACGTAACAGCCCGGGATGTACAAGAGATGGCCGAACTCATTCTCAGTAAAAATTTTGAAACATTTGCCCCTATGGGTCCCTGGATCGTAACTGCTGACGAAATACCGGACCCACACATATTGACGGTTCGAACACTCATCAACGACCAGTTGGTAACCCAAGGCAATACATCGGAAATGCTTTTTAATATCCCTCAGTATGTTTCTTTCCTATCGGGTATATTTCTGCTCGAACCCGGCGATATCATTGCAACCGGATCACCGCCGGGACCGGGAAGGTATCAAGATCCGCCGCTGCTGCCAAAAGTTGGTGATACGATGCGTATCGAGATCGAAAAGGTCGGTGTACTGGAAAATACGATCGTTGCCGCAGATCAACGAGCTGAGTGGCAGATAATTCTAAATTCCTTATTTATCGCGGCTGACCACGGCTTAGTGAACCAAAATCTGGCTCAGAAAGGATTTTGTCCTTTCATGATAAGGGTTGTTAAAAAATACTGCCAGCGGGGCAATCTCAATCAATCGGCCCTCATCGATAAAGGCCACCCGATGGGCAACCTCCCTGGCAAATCCCACTTCGTGGGTCACCACCACCATGGTCATTCTCTCGTGAGCCCGATCGCACATTACATCCAGAACAGCCTAGATCATCTCAGGTTCAAGGGCTGATGTCGGCTCATTAAAAAGCATGATTTTTTGGTCGCATGGCCAGACCTCTGGCAATCGCTACCCGCTGCTGCCGACCACCTTAGCTAAGGTGGTCGAGGCACGGTAAATGATTGATAATTTTGAAAAAGAGCTAAAAAAGATATCGATTTTCAAGATTAGCGCTATCATTTGGGGGGTAAAATCGGCGGTTTAAGAAATATGAAGGTTTTTGAAATCAATTATGCCATATCGTTGTCGGGGTCTCTGGATCACATTATAGCCGCTATGAACTTTGCTACGCCTGCGCGAACCATGTTTAATTTGCGGCGTATCTTAACGGACTTAGAGTGCCTGCAATTGATCGCGAGATTACAGGTTATCACCCACGTTCCCCCATGTTTTCAAGTTCCTGCCAGCGAAGGTATGCCGTCTCGATTTCATTTTCAACCCGATCGAGATGCGCTTTCCCCCGGGCAATCTCCTCTTTGCTATTTTTGAAAAACAGGGGATCGGACATGGCTTCATACAGTTCTTTTTGCCTGGATTCAAGGCTGTCAATCTTTTGGGGCAAATCATTCAGTTCCCTTTTTTGCATATACCCCAACTTTGCCTGTTTTTGGGGCATGGGTTTTTGTCGGATTTTTTTACGGTCATTTTTTTGAGGGCAAGGCGCTTCTTTTGTCTTCGGCCTTTGGATTTTTGTCTTCGGCCTTTGGATTAGCCAGTCATCGTACCCGCCGGCATATTCGATCACCCGACCGTTTCCTTCAAAGACGATGGTGCTCGTGACCACATTGTTTAAAAAGGCCCGGTCATGGCTGACCAGCAAAAGCGTTCCCGGATAATCGAGAAGCAACTCTTCTAAAAGCTCAAGGGTTTCCGCATCAAGATCGTTGGTGGGTTCGTCCAGCACTAGCACATTGGCAGGTCTGGCAAAAAGTTTGGCCAGCATCAGTCTGTTTCTTTCTCCGCCGGATAGAACATATACCGGTGTGCGGCATCTATCCGGTGAGAAAAGAAAATCATGAAGGTGGCTGATCACATGGCGTTTCTGACCGTTAAAAATGATAAAGTCGTTGCCCTCGGCGATATTTTCCTGAACGGTCTTTTGCTCACCCAACTGTGCCCGGAGCTGGTCAAAATAGGCCACCTGGAGATGGGTGCCGTGACGGACACTGCCTGCCTGCGGGCTGATCTCCTTTAAAAGAATTCTCAGCAGGGTCGTTTTGCCCACACCGTTGGGACCGATGATGCCCACCTTGTCGCCGCGCATGATGACGGTGGAAAGATCATGCACGATGGGGTTTTTTTGATATGAAAAACGAACTGCTTTGGCCTCGATGACAAGCTTACCGGTCCGTTCGGCTTCCTGAGCCTGCAGCCTGACAGCTCCGATTTTTCCGCGGCGGGCCCGATAGGCTGCGCGCATCTTTTCCAGGCTTCGGACGCGCCCCTCGTCTCTGGTTCTGCGCGCCTTGATGCCTTTTCTGATCCAGGCTTCCTCCTGTGACAGTTTTTTGTCGAACACGCTGTTTTGCTTTTCCTCGGCATCCGAGGCGGCCTGTCTTCGTTTTAGAAAGGTGGTGTAATTGCAGTCATAAGAAACCAGCCTGCCGCGATCCAGATCCATGATCCGGCCGGCGATATTTTTTAGAAAAGCCCGGTCATGGGTGACAAAAAGCAGTGTTTTTACGTAGCGCAAGATAAATTCTTCCATCCAAATAATGGTATCGATATCCAGATGGTTGGTGGGTTCATCCAACAGGAGAATGTCGGGGTTGCGGACAAGCGCGCGCGTAAAAAGCGTACGCCGTTTCATGCCCGCTGAAAGGCCGGCGAACATATCCTCAGGATTTAGCCGGGTTCGCGACAGAACGTTCTCGATCTGATTTAAGAGCGCCCACCCGCCGCCGGAATCCAGTATATGCTGCAGTTCCGCCCGTCTTTTTGACGGTTCGGTTGTGATATCGGATTCTGAATATCTGCCGATCCGGTGGTGCTCGGCCAGCGCCTTACCCGTTTCTCCGAGGCCTTCGGCAACCACTTCGAAGATCGTGCCATTGAATCCCGGCGGGACATCCTGCTTTAGGGCAGCGACGGTGATGCCTTGCTGACGCCAGACACTACCGCTGTCGGGAATAAGCTCACCGCTGAAAAGCTTCAGCATGGTTGACTTTCCCACGCCGTTGCGACCTATAAGGCATACGCGTTCGCCTTTTTCTATCTGAAGCGTTATATTTTCAAGCAGCGGACGGCCACCGAATCCCCAGGACATATCCCGCATACCAATTATGGCCATAAAGTTGTCCTTAATTAATATCTCGTGTCTTGAAAAACGCTATATCCGGCCATTCTTTCATACAGAAGTCCAACTGCCATTCACTCGTCGTCAGAAATGACAGGTGCCCTTGGGCATCTTTTGCCAGGTTGGCCATGTTCTTTTTTTCAAATTCCGCCATTTTTTTGCGGTCGCCAACCTCGATCCAGCGTGCCACAGAAAAGTCGACAGGTTCATATGCAGCATCTACACCATATTCGGCCTTGAGCCGTGCAATGGTCACATCGAACTGGAGGACGCCCACAGCCCCCAGGATATAATCATTACCCATAAGAGGTTTGAAAACCTGAACGGCGCCTTCTTCCGAAAGCTGGGTCAATCCTTTCTGAAGGTGTTTGGTTTTTAGGGGATTTCTCAGGCGAACTCGTCTGAAATATTCAGGGGCAAAGTTCGGGATGCCGCTGAATTTCAATAATTCTTTTTCAGTAAACGTATCTCCGATTTTTATGGTTCCGTGGTTATGGATACCAATAATATCTCCGGGGAACGCTTCCGCCACGTTCTCCCTGTCTTGGGCCATAAAGATGGTCGCATTGGCAAAGGCGACTTCTTTTCCGATCCGGTGGTGAACGACCTTCATTCCCCTGGTAAATTTTCCCGAACAGATTCTGATAAACGCTATCCTGTCCCGGTGAGCGGGATTCATATTGGCTTGTATTTTAAAAGCAAAACCCGAAAATGATTTTTCGTATGGCGAAACCTCACGGGATATGGCTGCGCGTGATCCCGGGTGGGGGGCCATTTCCACAAATGCATCCAGCATCTCTTTGACGCCGAAGTTGTTGATGGCGCTTCCGAAAAAGACGGGTGTCTGGCTCCCTTTTAGAAAATCAACCAGCTCGAACGGATTTGCCGCACCCTCTATCAGCTCGATATCGCCTCGTAGTTCATCCGCCTGGCTTCCCAGAAGTTTATCCAGGGAGGGATCGGACAGGTCCTGAATCACAACCCCTTCCGGTCCGAGCGTATCCCTGCCTGGCCTGAAAAGATGGAGCTGCTTGTGGAAAAGGTTATATACACCTTTAAAGCGTTTGCCCATGCCGACCGGCCAGGAAAGCGGTGTACATTCGATCTGCAGCTTATCCTCAATGTCAGCAAGAATATCCCGCCATTCCCTCGCGATCAAGTTTGTTGATGAATGTAATTATCGGGGTATTACGCATCCTGCAGACCTCCATCAGTTTTTCGGTCTGAGGTTCCACACCCTTGGCATTGTCGATCACCATCAGGGTGCTGTCCACGGCGGTCAATACCCGGTAGGTATCTTCTGAAAAATCCTGGTGGCCGGGAGTGTCGAGAAGGTTAATCTCGAAATCCCGGTAGTTGAATTTCATTACAGAAGTTGTAACTGAAATGCCCCGTTCCTTTTCAATCGACATCCAGTCACTGGTGGCATGTCTGGCGGCATGCCTGGCCTTAACAGCACCAGCCTGCTGAATCGCTCCGCCGAATAGGAGGAGTTTTTCCGTCAATGTGGTTTTGCCGGCATCAGGATGGCTGATAATTCCAAAGGTCCGTCTGCGGTTAATTTCGTTTTGATTGTAATGGCTCACCAATTTTTCTCCGATCAGGATCGTATATCCTTTCAATCCTGAATTATGTCCGCTGCAATAATCATGCAAATTACTTTTCCAGCGCCGTAAATCCGGACCGAGCTACCTCAATGATTTTGTCCTCTCCGATTTCCTGCATGAAACTATCTATCATTTGGGACGTTCCCGCTACCTGGACAACAAATAGTTCGTTGTTTTGACGGGCGAGTAATTCAAAGGAATGGTTTTTGCCAAGCTGTTCAAGATGCGCAGCATCCGCCTCAAATTTCACAATGGCCACCTCCCGCCAAAAACTCTGATCGATGTCCAGCTCCCTGGCAGAGATAACTTCAGTTACTTTTTCTATTTGTTTAATCAACTGAAGCGTCTTGTCGTCACTATCTTCCCGCAGGGTAATGGTCATTCTACTAATACCGGGCTGGCGGGTCGCGCAGGCCGTGATGGTATCGACATTTTGCATCTTCCTGCGGATCAGCATGGCAATTTTGTTGAGAACCCCTGAGCGGTTCAGCATAAAAATCAAGAAAGCACGTCGTTTCGTTTGTGTTGCAGTTACCATTGGTTCCTCCCGTTTATTTGGATACAATCATATCTGCAATGCCGCCGCCGGCCGGCACCATCGGCATGATAATCTCACTGGGGTCACACAAAAATTCCACCATAAAAGCGCCTTTGTGCTCGGCCGCCGTCTTTATGGCATCGGCGACTTGATCCAGCTCAGTCACCTTTAGATAGGGGATGCCGTAGGCGCCGGCAATGGCCCCGAAATCTGGATTTTTCATTGGGGTCCCGGCATAGCGGCCATCGTAAAACAGGGTTTGCCACTGCCGGACCATCCCCAGATAACCATTGTTCATCAATAGAATCTTGACATCGATATCATGTTCCATAATGGCGCCAAGTTCCTGGATATTCATCTGGAAGCCTCCATCACCGCTGATGGACCACACACGCTCCTTGGGTCGAGCCAACTTAACGCCGACGGCCATGGGCAGCGAGCATCCCATGGTACCGGCACCGCCGGAAGTAAACCAGCTGTTGGCGGTTTGAAAATTGTAAAACCGGGCCAGTATCATCTGGTGCTGCCCCACATCAGCGACGATGATATCCTTTCCTTCCGTCAGGTCGGACAATTTCGTGACGATGCTTTTCACTAAAAGCTGGCCCTCCCGACCAACGCCGGCGTCAATCTCTTTTTGTATTTCCTCTGCAATTTCAGATCGATAGACTCCGATTTGTTCGAACCAGATCCGACGCGGTTTTGCAATAATTTCAGGATCTCTTGCCAGTAGATTGAGTATTTCCCCCGTGTCGGCATTGACGGCTACCGATGTTTTGACATTTTTATCGATCTCGGAAGGGTCGATCTCGACGTGGATGACCCGGGCATCACCGCCGAAAACGGCCAGGTTCCCCGTCACCCTGTCATCGAAGCGCATTCCGAAGGAGATGATAAGGTCGGTGTTCAGCAGGGCGCGATTTGCTTCCACGGTACCATGCATTCCGACCATACCGAGGCTCAGCGGATGGTCGACCGGAACCGCCGAAAGTCCGTGCAGGGTAAACGCAAATGGAACACGGGCTTTTTCGGCAAATTTTTGGAGATGTTGGCCGGCATTGCTGGTGACCACCCCGTGGCCGCAGAGGATGATCGGCCGTTCACTTCTGTTGATCAATTCCACCGCGTTTCTGATCTGGTTACGGTCCGGAACCGGTGAATAAAAAAGGCCCGGCAGGTCCGGTTCATAGGTTATAGGATCAAAGTGATAGGTGCGATCTGTTTCCTGAAGTTGAATATCTTTGGGGATGTCGACAATTACAGGTCCTCCCCGGCCGGTTAAGGCCACATACATAGCCTCGTGAATGGTTTCTTCGATTTCATCAACGGTTAGGGGCATGTATGTCTGTTTGGTCAGGGGCATCATCACGCCGACCACATCACTTTCCTGAAAGGCATCTGTAGCGATCACCCCGGTGGGAACCTGGCCTGTAATAGCGAGCAACGGAACGGAATCCATGATGGCGTCGGCAATTCCGGTGACCAGATTCATGGCGCCGGGGCCCGATGTCGCCATACAGACACCGGTTCGAGGATGGGAGGTGCCCACCGATGCGCGCGATATTCCCTGGGCCATGAAAGCCGCGCCCTGTTCATGTCGCGACATGATGAATTCGAAACATTTCTGTTTTTCCATTTCGTCAAAAATCGGCATGATGGCGCCGCCGGTGTAACCGAAAATATATTTGACACCCTTGTCTTTCAGGGCCTTGAGGACCAATTCCGTTCCTTTCATTTCTATATTCTCCTTGCTGTTACCTATTCGGACCAACTCAAGCCCGAAAAACGGTGAATTTAATATGCGTCTGCATTACGGGTGATTTTTCTTTATCGCAGTTTGTCAGATAGAAAATATCGCGATATTCCATACCACGATTGGCATTTGACGTGTGAATTTAATCAATCAGTAGAATATAACCACGTTTTCTTTCTTTTCTACAATTTGCTTGATTACTTGACTCGGGTGTGGTTTGATGCCATTTTGTTATAACATTGAAAACTTGGTTCTCTGAGCCATGTCAGAGGTAGTTGGCTATGCCGCGAGAAGGACCGAAAAGAATACAGAACTCAGAACACAGAATTCAGAATAAGGTATTCGCCTTCAGCTCAGCCGGAAAATTTAAAGTGTATCTGCGCGAAGCGACATCATTCTATTCTGACTCCTGACTTCTGGCTGCTGAATTCTGTGTTTCAACGCCGGCTATCGCTAAAGCCCCTTCTAGAGGCAAATTAAAGCCTGGTCATCTGGGCCAGGATTCTTTACTTCTGTTTTTAAAAACACGGCATATGAGTATATTTGAGAGGTAATTTTTCACCACCCAATAAAGAGGCAAACATGGGTAAAACGCTGTTCGAAAAAATATGGACAAAACATGTGGTGCGGGAGCGTGAAGACGGTTCGTCGCTGTTGTATGTCGACCGCCATCTCGTGCACGAGGTGACCAGCCCCCAGGCCTTTGAGGGCGCGCGACTTGCCGGACGAAAAATACGTGCACCT
This sequence comes from uncultured Desulfobacterales bacterium, assembly GCA_945787595.1. Next base: position 16,706 of record CALZJV010000284.1, read on the forward strand.
GAACTTGCCTTTGCAACCCTGGATCACAATGTCCCCACAACGGAAGATCGTCTGGATATCAGGGATCCGGTATCCAGAGACCAGGTGGTGGCAATGAGAAAAAACTGCGAAGAAGCCGGTATCGAGCTTTTTGGTCTGGGACACGAGCACCAGGGAATTGTGCATGTCATCGGACCGGAGCTGGGGATCACACTGCCCGGACTCACTATCGTCTGCGGGGACTCCCATACTTCGACCCACGGTGCCTTCGGCGCACTGGCCTTTGGAATCGGAACCTCCGAGGTGGAGCACGTCCTGGTGACCCAGACTTTGGTGCAGCGAAAACCCGGCACCTACCGGGTAGAGTTTGCCGGCCATTTGGGGCCCCACATTTTTTCCAAGGACATGGTGTTGAAAATGATCGGCACGCTGGGCACCGCCGGGGGTTCCGGACATGTGCTGGAATTCTGCGGCACGGCCGTGCCCGGGCCGGCATGATCGCCCCTGATGAAACGACGTTTGAATATATCACCCGAAAGGAGCGCCCCTACGTGCCCAAAGGGGAAAATCTGGAGCGCGCCATGGCATTTTGGCAAACCCTTCCCAGTGATGCGGATGCCGAATTTGACCGCTCCCTGACCATCGATGCCGGCAATATTGTCCCGCAGATTACCTGGGGGACCAATCCCGGTATGGTCATCGATATCGACCAGCCCATACCCGCACCTGATTCCGCCGCAGGCTATAGCCGAAACGATGTGGAAAGCGCCTTGGCTTACATGGGGCTTACACCCGGTGTAAAGTTGACCGATGTTTCGGTGGATGTCGTCTTTATCGGCAGCTGCACCAATTCCCGCATTGAAGATCTGCGCCAGGCGGCCGCTATTCTGAAGGGCAGAAAAAAGGCCGATCATGTTGAGCTACTTGTGGTACCCGGTTCTGACCAGGTCCGCAGGCAGGCTGAAGCTGAAGGGCTGGACGGGATTTTCAAGGCGGCCGGCGCCCAATGGCGCTATGCCGGATGCAGCATGTGCCTGGGGATGAACCCGGACCAGCTGCGCCCCCGACAGCGATGTGCGTCAACATCCAACCGGAATTTTGAGGGCCGGCAGGGAAAGGGCGGGCGCACCCACCTGGTAAGCCCGGAGATGGCTGCCGCCGCTGCCGTGGCCGGCAAGTTTGTCGATATACGGAAATGGCCTCAGATTTAATTCTACTTTGACATATTTATCACTGCTTCAGCCCTTGTTATAACAGACTGATGTAGCGGAATAAACGAATGCCTAAAGTGACCTAAAATGCCTAAAATTAAGGAAACGCTACGCTCTATCTGTTTTTATAAAATTGAGAGAATACCAAAATTTTAGCTCATTTTAGATTTTAGCTCATTTTCTTAATTAAAAATACAACCTTTAGAATTTTAAATAGAATATTTTACTCTGATAATATGACAAAGTAAACCTATTCATAAAATTTGGCTCAAAAAAAGTTTGGTGCGGTCATGGGTAGGGTTGGTGAAAAAATGCTCCGGGCTGCCGACTTCCACAATGGCGCCTTCATCCATAAATATAACCCGGTCGGCCACCTCCCGGGCAAACCCCATTTCATGGGTCACCACCACCATGGTCATACCTTCTTTCGCCAGAGTTTTCATGACATCCAGCACTTCCCCGATCATTTCCGGGTCCAGTGCCGATGTCGGTTCGTCGAACAGCATGACTTTGGGATCCATGGCCAAAGCTCTGGCAATGGCCACGCGCTGTTGCTGACCGCCGGATAAATTGTCGGGGTAAGCACCGGACTTGTCATGAATTCCCACCTTTTTCAAAAGAAAATCGGCTTTTTCCCTGGCATCTTCCTTTGAGCGTTTACGAACCACCTGCTGTGCCAGCGTAATATTGTTAAAAACCGTTTTATGGGGGAAAAGGTTGAACGACTGGAACACCATTCCGACCTCGGCCCGCAGCTTGTTGATGTTCGTTTTGGGGTCAAGCACATCGATGCCGTCGATATAGATGTGTCCCGTATCTGCTTGTTCCAAACGGTTGAGACATCTTAAAAACGTACTTTTGCCGGAACCCGAAGGTCCGCAAACCACCACCACCTCACCGGGCTCTATTTTGGTGGAGACATCAACCAGGGCTTTGACGTCGTGGG